>JALYZB010000175.1 GCA_030945945.1 Actinomycetota bacterium
CCCCAGGACATCCCCGGCCTCGAGCTGGCCGGCGAGGTGCAGGGCCGCGGTCCCGGGGCCGAGCGCTTCAGCGTCGGTGATCGGGTGATGGGCATCGTCGGTGGCGGCGGTCAGGCCGAGCTCGCCCTCGTCCACGAGCGCGTGCTCGTCCCCGTGCCCGAGTCGCTCTCGTGGCCGGAGGCCGGCGGCACCCCCGAGGTCTTCACCACTGCTCATGACGCCGTCTTCACCCAGGCGGGCCTGGTCGCCGGCGAGCGCCTGCTCGTCCACGGGGCGGCCGGAGGTGTCGGTACGGCCGCCGTCCAGCTCGGTCGCGTCGCCGGTGCCCGCGTGACCGCGACGGTCCGCAACGAGAGCCTCCGCGAGCAGGTCGGCGCGCTCGGTGCCGACGTCATCGCGCCCGAGGGCTTCGCCGATCACGGTCCCTTCGACGTGATCCTCGAGCTGGTCGGAGCGATCAACCTCAAGGACAACCTCAAAGCTCTGAACGCCGGCGGCCGGATCACGGTGATCGGCACCGGCGCCGGGGCCACCGGTGAAATCAACCTTGGCCTGCTGATGATGAAGCGCGCGCGCCTGCACGGCTCGACGCTACGCGCCCGTCCGCTCGAGCAGAAGGCGCTCACCGCGCGCGCCGTCGAGCGCTCGGTCCTGCCCGCGCTGGCCGACGGCACGATCAAGGTGCCGGTGGCCGAGACCTTTGCCCTCGGCGAAGCCGAGGCCGCCTACGAGCGCTTCCAGGCCGGCGGCAAGCTCGGCAAGATCGTCGTCTTAATGGACTAAGCCGCAGCTTGGGGGATAAAGCGCAGCCCGCCCTTCGGTCCCAGGGTCGGCGTGACCGCCACCTGGAGATGCTCGCCGGGCGCGAGCTCGGGGGTCAGCCGCCGAATCAGCACCGAGGCCAGCGCCCGCAGCTCGTACTGGCCAAAGCGCTTGCCGATGCAGATCCGCGTCCCACCGCCGAACGGGATGTAGGCACCCTTGGGTAGCTGTGAGACGGGACCGCCGGGCAGGAAGCGATCGGGGTCAAAGGCCTCGGGCAACGGGTAGAGCTCCTCGAGGTGGTGGGTCGCCCAGCTGCTGTACTGGACGCCCACGCCGGCCGGCAACGGCACGCCATCGATGACCACGGGGCGCGTGCTGCGTCGTGGTCCCACCCAGGCCGGCGGATACATGCGCAGGGTCTCGTCGAGCGTACGCTCGAGCACTGGCAGGGTGCGGCCGTCGAGCTCGGAGGCAGCCGGGTCGCGATCTCCGAGGACCGAGGCCAGCTCGGCCCGCAGCGCCGCGGCGGCGGCCGGGGCGCGAGCCAGCTCGTAGACAAGGAAGGTGAGTGTGGCTGTCGTGGTGTCATGTCCGGCGAACAGCAGCGTCGTCGTCTGGTCGCGGACGATCGCTTCGTCCAGTGGCGCCCCGTCGCCGTCGGTGCAGGCGAGCAGGAGGCCGAGCACGCCGGCCCCGGGGTCGTTCCGGCGCCGTCGGCCCCGAATCTCGTCGTAGAGACGCCGGTCCAGCTCGGCCCGGGCCCGCAGGACGCGGGCATGCGGGGTGCCGGGCCCGCGCATCATCTGCAGCGGCACGGCCAGGCCGTGAAAGCTCAGCGCGCGCTCGAAGGCGCGCGCGACGCCGCGCTCATCGTCGCCCGGGCGCTCGATCCCCAGCAGCGCCCGCAGCGCGATCCGCAGCGCCAGCCGTCGCGCCCACGCGTAGAGATCAAACGCCTCTCCGGGCACCAGCCGCTCGACGGCGGCCACTCCCTCGGCCACCATTGTGTCGGCCACGGCGACGACGCGATCGTGATGAAACGCGGGGACCAGGAGCCGCCGGACTCCGTCGTGGAACGGCCCGTCGACGTTGAGCAGGCCGTCGCCCAGCAGGGGCCACAGGTCCGCGAAGCGCCCCTCCCGCCAGGAGAAGGCGTCAGCCTCTGAGACCAGGATCTGGTGGTTGGCGGTCGCGCTGATCGCCCACACGATCGCCTGAGGCCCGTGGCGGATCGTGAACACGGGCCCGTAGCGTCCGCGGTGCTCGAGCAACAGGCCGAGCGGGTCGCTGAACGTCCGGCGCATGACGCTCAGGCTCGGGCGCAGGGTGCCGGCCGGCAAACCCTCGCGTTGTGCCGCCCGCCGCTCGGCGGCCCAGTCGGCGTACAGCTGGCGAATCACCCCAGTCTCCACGGGCGGCGGCGGTGGCTCACGGAGCGTGCCGTCGTGTCGCTGCGCGACCGCCATCGGGAGTAATCCTCGCACAGGTGCGCCGTCGGGGATCAGGCCGGCAAAGCGCCCGAGCGCCGACGTCCTAGTACGGCGGCAGGTCAGCCCACCACTGCCCAAGGACCCGGAACGCCCCCCAGAATTCGCGCTTGGCGGTCTCCTCATCGAGCGCGTCATCGATGTTGGGCACGAACAGGGCCTCGATCGCCGGCGTGAACTGCTGCACCTCGCCCGGCGCCGCGATCAGTGGCCGCCCCAGGGGGATGCCGAGCTCGTTGATCACCGCCAACGCCTCAACTCCCATCACGACCATGATCTTGGGTTGCACGATCGCCAGTTCCTCGATCAGCCGCGACACACAGGCCGGGTCGGCCAGCGCCGGGTCGGCCACCGGGCACTTCACACACAGCGTGCCGTAGACGGCGAGCGGATCGATCGAGAGGCGCTTGAGCGACTTCATCAGCGCGTTACCCGTCCGCCCGTAGAAGGCGACCCCCTCCTCGACCTCTGAGGGCCGGGCCGAGTACTTGACCATGAAGACGTCGGCCTGCGGGTGTCCGGAGCCGAGCACAGGCATCAGCTGGCCCCGGGGGCAGTGGTCACATTCCCCGAGCCGCCGGGCAAACGCGTTGAGCTCGCGGATGGCCCGCTCGAGGTATTTCTCACGAATCTCGTCGTCAGTGGCGGGCACGCCTGTTCGATTGGACGGCTGGCGTGCATGTCCTTGCGGCTGCATCAGGACTTGCGCCCGGTGGCGCGCCGAACGCGGCGCTCCCGGGACGCCCGGCGGGCCGGTGCGGGCATCGCTTTGGTCTGCAGGAACTTCAGCGCTTGGACGTAGAGCAGGCTGGCCGGGTTGCGGATGATGTCGGCGTCGCGCAGCGACTC
>JALYZB010000178.1 GCA_030945945.1 Actinomycetota bacterium
GACTCAAAGCCGAGGCGGGCCGCGTCCTCGTTGGAGTTCGACAACCCCGGATCGGCGGCCGGCGAGCTGGCCAGGCTGTGGATGATCGCGGCGGCCTTGACGGCCGACGGACCGACCGCAACCTTCCGCGGTCCACTGAGGATCTGGCCGCCGGCCGAGGCCACGAGCGAGTTGAACCACACGGTCAGGCCTTCATACTGGGCGCCCTGGACCTCGATGTAGTGCGGCTTGCCCTGCTTGGCGAGCGTGACCGCGTCGGCGATCATCTGCTGCCAGGTCTGGGGGGGGTTGGGTACGAGGTCCTTGCGGTACCAGAGCAGCTGGGTATTGGAGTTGTCCGGCGCTCCGTAGAGCTTGCCCTGCCACCTCGCCGTGGCCAGCGGGCCGGGAAGCACGCCCTGGCTGGCGGCGGTCTGGTCGGCGCCCGTCCACGGCCTGATCCAGCCCGCCTGGGCGAACTCCGGCGTGTAGGTGACGTCCATGCCGACGATGTCGATCGAGCTGTCCTTGGCGGCAAGGCGGCGGACGAGCTGCTGGCGCTGGGAATCGGCCTGGCTGGGCAGCGTGTTGATCGCGATCGTGTACTTGCCACCCGACGCCTTGGAGCAGATCTTCGCCGCGCTGGCGAACGACCCCGACGGCTCTGGAAAGACGTACCACTGCAACGTCGGCGTGCCGCTCGAGGCTCCGCACGCGGCGAGCATCAATGCGCCTGCGACGAGGGCAAGCCCGGTCAGGACCGGGCGCACGCCCAGCTTGTAGGTCCGGCTCTCTCTCCTCACGTCAAGCGCAACCTACCCCTCGGGGCCGAAAAAGCAAACCTCGGATTGTCGCCGCCGAGCGCCGCGGATCACGCCGGCCGGCGAGCGACCCATCCACCGTGCCCCGGAATGACGCTGAGGTCGTGTCCATTCCCGGGATTGGCCTCGAGCTCGAGGCTCTCGGCCGGCGGTCCGGGCTGAGGCTCGGCGGAGAGGTTGACGGCGATCACGTGATTGCCGCGGGTGACGACGACTGTGCCCGGTCCGCGTGACTCGACCGCGATGGGGCCGTCAAGCGAGGCGCGCAGCCGGACGGCCTCGCGCACAAAGGTGAGTGTCGAGCTGTGATCATCCTCCTGCGCGGCCACGCTGGGAACCTCGGGCTCGTCAGTGGACAGCCAGGGCGTGCCGGTGGTGAAGCCCGCGTTCTTGCTCTCGTCCCAGCGCATCGGCATCCGCAGCTGATCGCGGCCGTAGCGATCCTGGCCGGCGGCAGCCGGGGCGGCGTTGGCCATCCCGAGCTCATCGCCCTGGTAGACGAAGGCGGGCCCCGGAAGCGAGAGCAGCAACAGGGCCGCAGCTCGGCCGTTGCCAGACCCCGCGCGCGTCGCCAGCCGGTCGAAGTCATGATTGGAGAGCACCCAGCCGGTGGCGCCGCGCGTCAGCCCGGTGGTGATCGCGCGCGTCAGCGCCTCGGCATTCCCGGCGGCGAACATCGTCTCGAAGCTGAAGCAGACGTCGAGCCACTCGAGGTACGGGTCGAGGTCAGCGGCCGGCAGGAACACCTCGCCGATCAGCAGCACGCCACCCACTGCCTCGCGGATCGCCTGCAGCGGGACGTCGACGCCCGGCGCGTTGCGCGAGTACAGATGTTCCAGCTCGGCGTCGGCCGGATTTAGCGGCAGCGGCGGGGGGCCGCCGGCCGGCGGCTCGTCACGCAGCTCGGCGTCCTTGGAGATCCGGTCCAGCGCGTCGAGCCGGAATCCGTCGATGCCGCGCTTCACCCATGCGCGCAGAGCGTCGGTCATGACCGCGCGAAGGCGCGGGTTGCGCCAGTCCAGGTCGGCCTGCTCGGGGAAGAACGAACTCAGGTAGTAGCGGCCCGTGTCGGGGTCGAGCTCCCAAGCCGGTCCTCCGAACGCCGCGCGCCAGTTGTTGGGGATTTCGTCGGCCCAGACGTAGTACTCGGGGTGCTCGCGAAACCAGGGATGCTCGATCGACGTGTGGCAGGGCACGAAATCGAGCAGGACGCGCAGGCCGAGCTCGTGGGCGCGGAGGATCAGGGCGTCGAGATCGGCGCTGGTTCCGAAGTCCGGGTGGACCGTCCCGAAATCACTGACGTCGTAGCCAAAGTCGAAGTTCGGGGACGGGTAGATCGGCGATAGCCAGACCGCGCCGGCACCGAGCGTGGCGATGTGCTCGAGGCGCTCGAGCAGGCCGGGCAGGTCACCGATGCCGTCGCCGTCGGAATCCTGAAACGAGCGCAGGTAGACCTGGTAGATGACCGCGTTATCCCACCACATGACGCGGTGAGCCTAGTGGACCCGTCCACAAGCCCTGACGCGCTCACTCGTCGGCGGGATGGTGCGGGCACGTCTCCCAGTCAAAGGGGTTGGCGAGCGCGTCGAGCCGGCGACGGTTGTCGCGGTAGTCGCGGCTCAGGTGCCGGCCGATCACGAGCACGGCGATCGTGCCGGCCCCGGCTCGCGTGAGTGCCGCGGCGGCGCTGCGGGCGTTGGCGCCGGTCGTCCAGGTGTCGTCGAGGAGCAGGACCGGCTTGCCGTCGAGGGGCTCGGCATCGAACTTGTCCGCGCGCTCGGAGCGGGGCGTCACCGGCGTGTCGGTTCGGGTCAGCAGCCGGCGATGGCGGTCGCGCGTCACGCCGCACAGCTCACCGGCGATCCGGTGCAGCGGATGGATTCGGTCGCGCTCGGGATGGCTTGACGGCACGGTCGTGATGAGCGGGAATCGAGCCACCCCAGCCGCCCGCGCCAGGCAGGCCTCGTGGCGTTGCAGGTGGCGCCAGAGGACGGCCGCGAGCTCGAGCTGGAAGCGGTGTGCGACGTCGGCAGGTGGCCGCTTGTATCCGGCCAGGGCGTGGTGCAGCTGCTCATGGGCGACGCTGTAGGAGATCGGCGCTACCGCCGCGATGCAGGGATCAGGGCGGGCGCAGTGATGGCAGCGAGGCGGCCCGCCGGTCAGGTCAAAGCACACAACGCACACGCCGGGGCCGGATCTTGGGCCGAGCAGGAAGTTGCCGTACGGAGCAGTCAGCGCGGCGACGGTCGGCATGCCCGTGGAGTCCGCCCGTCAGGGGACCAGCGCGCCGGTGTCAATCCGCGGCTGCATCACATCGGTGATCTCCGAGGGTTCGCCGTAGACGTGCACGGAGGGTCGCGCTGCCAGTGACTGAGCCCACGGCTGGCTCAGCAGCTCGCAGGCGAGAAAGACGGGCCGGCCCTGGGCGAGCGAGAGTCGGGCCTGGATGCGCGCGCCGCTGGTCATCCCGGCCTCGACGATGACGCTGGCGAGGCTGAGCCCCGACATGACCCCGTTGCGGCGCGGGAAGGTCTTGCGGCTCGCGGAGGTGCCGGGCCAGAACGGGGAGACGACCAGGTCACGCGCGGCGATCGCTGCCTGCAGCTCGGCGTGCTCCGGCGGATAGCTGTGGCGCAGCCCGGTGCCGATCACCGCGATCGTGTGGCCGTCACAATCCAGCGCCGCGATGTGCGCGGCACGGTCAATGCCCGCCGCCAACCCCGATACGACCGTGAAGCCCTGGTCAACGAGGTGTTCGGCGATGGCACGAGCCCGCTCGCGGCCTGCGGCCGACGCGCGCCGGGAGCCGATCACTGCGACCGCGCGGTCGGTGCCGGCGCGCCGGCGCCCCGCGGTGAACAGAAGCGGGGGACGATCGTGGACGGCGCGCAGGTTGTGCGGGTAGTCGGAATCGAGCACGCAGCTGACCGCGATCCCCTCCGCGCGCCACGCGGCGAGCTCAGCGGCGGCGACGGCGAGGGCGCGACTCGGATCGGCCGGCGCGAGCAGCAGGCTCTGCTGACCGGCGCCGTCCGTGGTTCCGGCGAGCGCTCGCTCGAGAAGCGCCATGGGGGCGGTGCCGGTCTCCAGCTCCTCGGCGACGCGCGGGCCGGGTCGGGGATCGGCGTGGACCAGGGCCACCACGGCGGCCATGGTCGCGTCGTTCATGGTGCGGGCGGTTCCCGCCGACGGCGGGGGGCTACTCGTGCCGCTCGGCCGAGGACGCGGCCGGATGTGTCTGCGTGTCGTCGCCGTCAGCGGGGGTGGATTGCGGGGGAGACGCCGGAGGCGGTGGCGCAGTGGTCGCTGGCGTGGCGATGGGCTGAACGGGCTCGTCGACGGGTTGGACGGGCTCGAGG
>JALYZB010000201.1 GCA_030945945.1 Actinomycetota bacterium
CTCCTACCTGTGGGCGGCGGTCAAGCCCAAGGGCCGTGAGGACACCTTCGAACAGTGGGTCTCCAACCGTTTCGGCAAGCGGCTGTATCAGCACTTCTTCAAGACCTACACCGAGAAGCTGTGGGGCGTGTCCGCGGATGAGATCCGTGCCGAGTGGGCCGCGCAGCGGATCAAGGGCCTGTCCTTCTTCAGTGCGGCCAAGGCCGCCTTCTTCGGCAACCAGGGCAACAAGATCAAGTCCCTGATCTCGGAGTTCAACTACCCCCGCTTCGGCCCCGGCCAGATGTGGGAGCAGATGACCCAGGACATCCAGGAGCAGGGCGGCGAGGTGCGGCTCAACGCGCCCGTCACCCGGCTGCGCACCAAGCGGGGCCGGATCGTCGAGGTCGTGGCCGGCGGCGAAACGCTGACCCCGTCGCACGTGATCTCGTCACTGCCCCTGCGCACGACGGTCGGCATCAGCGAGCCCGAGGCGCCGCTCGAGGTACGCGACGCTGCGCGGGGCCTGCGCTACCGCGAGTTCCTCACCGTGCTGCTGGTGATCGACGGTGAGGACCCGTTCCCGGACAACTGGATCTACATCCACCAGCCCGGCGTGCGCGTGCTGCGGATCCAGAACTTCAAGTCCTGGAGCCCGTGGATGGTGCCCACGGGCGTCGACGCTGCGTCGATCGGCATGGAGTACTTCTGCTTCGAGGGCGACGACCTGTGGAACATGGAGGACGCTGCGCTCGTCGCGATGGCCGGCCAGGAGATCGAAAAGCTCAAGCTCGGCCAGGCCGGCAAGGTCAAGTTCGGCTTCGTCGAGCGCGTCCATAAGGCCTATCCGATCTATGACGAGCTCTACGGCGAGCGCGTCAGGACGATCCGCGGCTGGTTGGAGGGCATCACCAATCTCACGCAGGTCGGCCGCAACGGTCTGCACCGCTACAACAACTCTGACCACTCCATGCTCACCGCCATGCGCGCGGTCGACAACATCCTGCTCGGCACCCACCACGACATCTGGGCGGTCAACGTGGAGTCGGTCTACCACGAGGAGCATCAGGAGAACGAGGAGCCCTACCGCAATCCGCCGAACACGCCCGCGATGGAGCAGCCGCTCGCATCCGAGCGGTAGCGGAGCCAGGGCATGGAGCTGAGCGGGATGCAGCGCGGATTGGCGCTGATCGTGGTCGTGGCTTTGGCCGTACCCGGTGGGGTGCTGGCCCCGATTGCGGCCTCGGCCGCCGGTGCGAAGAAGACGTCGTCGAGCAGCGGCACGATCTCGGCGACGGCAACCGGCGCCACGCCGCCCGTCAGTGGCGGCAACGGTCTGTCGGGCTTTCCAACCCCGCCGGTCGCCACCCCGCCGACCGTCCCGACCGTGGTCAACACGTCGACCGGGAGCCGCGCCGGCTCGAGCAGCTTCAGCGGGACGAGCGCGCTGATCATCGTGATCGGCGCCGTGGTGATCCTGCTCGGGATCTCCTTCTTCATCTGGCGCGACGCGCGCCGTCGCGCGCCGGTGCGCGTGACGGCCGGCGTGCCGGGTGGCGAGGGTCGCAGCAAGCCGGGCTCCAAGCCGGCGCCCAAGCCGCGCAAGCTCAGTCCGGCCGAGCGCCGGCGACGCAAGCGCGGCCGCGCCAAGGGGTCCCGACGAAGTAGGTGATGTCGGGAGCCCTCAAGCGACGACGGCACCCCCGGCGAGGCCCGGGGGATAGGATGTCCCTGGAGATGGCGGGAGCGGACTACATCATCGTCGGGGCCGGCTCGGCTGGCTGCGTGCTCGCCAATCGGCTCAGTGAGGACCCCTCGGTCCGGGTCACCGTGGTCGAGGCCGGCGGGCGCGACCGCAGCCCGAACATCAAGATCCCGGCCGCGTTTCCCAACCAGTTTCACTCAAAGCTCGACTGGGATTATATGACCGAGCCCGAGCCGGGCTGTCACGGCCGCCGGCTCTACATTCCGCGCGGCAAATCCCTCGGGGGGTCGAGCTCGATGAACGCGATGCTCTACGTGCGCGGACGCCCGCTCGACTACGACCTCTGGGTCAAGGCCGGGGCCGAGGGTTGGGGCTGGAACGACGTGCTGCCCTACTTCCTGCGCTCTGAGGACAACTCCCGCGGGGCGTCGGAGTTCCACGCCGCCGGCGGCCCGCTGCGCGTCTCCGATCAGCGCTCCCCCCGCGCCTATGACAGGACGATCCTCGATGCCTGCCAGGCCGCTGGGATCCCCTACACGGCCGACTACAACGGGCCCGAGCAGGACGGGGTGTCGATGTTCCAGGTGACCCAACGCAACGGGCGCCGCTGGAGCGCATCGGACGGGTATCTGCGACCGGCGATGGACCGCGATAACCTCGAGGTGCTGACCCGGGCCACCGTCCTCGGGCTCGAGTTTCGCGGCAGCCGCGTGACCGGCGTGCGGCTCGGCGGTCGGCGCGGGCGCACGCTGCACGCCGAACGCGAGGTGATCCTGTGCGCGGGGGCGATCAACTCTCCCCAGCTGCTGATGCTGTCCGGAATCGGTCGACCCGACGAGCTGCGTGCGCTCGGCATCGAGTTCCATCACGAGCTGGCCGGGGTGGGCCGCAACCTTCAGGACCACCCCTTTCTGACCATGCTGTGGGAACTCAACGGCGGCGACACGATGTACGGCGCCGAAAAGCCGCCGCATCTGCTCGAATGGGCCTTGCGGCGCTCGGGCAAGCTCAGCTCCCCGGCCGCGGAGGTGGCCGCCTTCGTCCGCACCCGGGCGGGTCTGCCTGCCGCCGACATCCAGTTTCACATGGGCGCCCTGTACTTCGACGACCACGGCGCCGCCGAGCACGACGCGCCAGCGGCGACAATCGCCCCGACGCTGGTCGCGCCCGCCTCGCGCGGCGAGGTGACGCTGCGCTCGTCTGACCCCGGCGACAAGCCCAAGATTCTCACCAACTCGCTGACCGAACCCGAGGACGTCGCCTCGATGGTCGCCGGGATGGAGCTGGCCCGGGAGATTGCCGCCTGCGAGCCGATGCGCTCGACGGTCATCCGCGAACTGAAGCCCGGCTCGGGGGTCAGCGGCCGTGAGGAGCTCGAGTCGGCCCTACGCGACCGCGTCGAACTGATCTACCACCCGGTCGGGACCTGCCGGATGGGCTCCGACGACGAGGCCGTCGTCGACCCCGAACTGCGCGTGCGCGGTCTGGAAGGTCTGCGGGTCGTCGACGCGTCGGTGATGCCGATCATCCCCGGCGGGAACACGAACGCGCCGGTGATCATGATTGCCGAGCGGGCGGCCGACGTGATCCGCGGGCGCGTGCTGGTCTCGACCTGACGCGACGTCGGTCGTTGCTGTCAGGTGTACTCGGTGAGTCGTTTGACGTTGAGCCGGAAGCTCACGCGCAGCTGATCGGCGAACTCCGCCGGTCCTCTCGATAGCGCACGGCTCGCGGGTCGCGTCTGAGGTTGGCCACCCAGTGTCGATCGCGGTGCCCGTTGATCCGGAGATGATCCTCGCCGAGCAGGTAGTGGGTCACCATCTGGCGCGGTGCCCCATCGGCGCCGATCGTCGCGAGCACCGCGCAGCGTGGCTCACTGAGGAACGGGCGCACCGGTTCGACTGCAGCGTCGCCATCGGTCATCCGCCAAGGGCTAAAGGGCCGGCAGCGGTCACGCCGAGCGCAGGACCTGCCGCGCACGCAGGAGCTGGCGTTCGATCGTGCGTACGCTGGCCCCTTCCCAACCGGCCATCTCCTCGTAGCTGAACCCGAGACCCTGAAGCCAGATCAGGCGCTGCTGACGGCGATTGAGCGCGCTGAGCGCGGACAGCCGGCTGCGCAGCTCAATGATCGCCTCCGGCCCCGGCGACGGGCTCGCCACGGGCGTGACCTCGGTGAGCGTCTCGAGCGCAACTTCGCGCTCGGCGCGACCGACCAAATGCAGGGCCTCACGGGTCGCGGTGGTGACCAGCCACGGCAGCACCGCGCGCGGGGCGAGATCGTCCCCACGCCGGGTGAGCCGCAGCCACGCCGTCTGGCAGGCATCCTCGATCAGCGCCTGAGGAGCGCGGACGTTGAAGGCGACGATCCCGTTCAGTGTGCGGTCGAGATCTCCATAGGTCTGATCGAGACCAACCGCGGGTCGCCGGACGATGGGCTGGGCTGCGGACATCGTGCATCCTCTCTAATTGAGACAGATTAATGACGCTTGAAACTAACAGAACATGATCAGCTTTGGTAGGCTCAGGCAAGTTCAGTTGGCTCAATATGATTGGAGAGTGGCGGATGGTGGTTCAGTTGGCAGCCGTGATCTCCGCAGTCGCCGCGCACCCGGACCTGCGCGGGCTGCCGGGCAGCAACGTTCTGCAGCAGTTGGTCAACGGGACCGAGGCCTGGGCGCTCGCCGTCGCGCTGCTCGGCGCGTTCGTCGGGGCGGGACTGTGGGCCGTCGCGTCTCATTCCAGTAACCACCACTACGCGGCGCGCGGGCGCATGGCGGCGCTCACCTCCGCGGCGGCCGCCCTGGTGATCGGCGCCGCGCCGGGGCTGGTCAACTTCTTTCAGCACCTGGGCACACAGGCCCGATGACGCGCGGACTGGCCTTGGTCGTGATGACGGTGGGCATCGCGCTGGGGACGCAGCTTGCCGCGCCACAGCGGGCGCAGGCGACGATCCGGGCGCCAACGCCCACGCTGACGCGAGCGGTGAACATCCCCTCGCCGGTGTGCACGGTGGCCGGCTGGTTCAGCGGGCTCGCGGGGACGCTCTGCTCGGTGGCCCGCAAGGGTGGTGAGCTGCTCGGCGCCGGAGGCAAGCTGGTGGGGGGCGCCGGGACCGCGGCCAAGGTCGTCGGTGTCGCCGCCGTTCTCGCCGGGCTCACGGCCTGGGTGAGCGGCGCCGCCCACGCGGTCCTCAGCGCGACGGCGGCGGTGATCGGGGGCAGCACCCGGCCCCAGCTGGAGAGCTCGTGGTTCTCGGCCTCGTACTGGCGGATGGCGGCGATCGGGATGCTCCTGACCGTCCCGTTCCTGTTCGCGGCGTGCGTCCAGGGCATCCTGCGCTCAGACCCGTCCCTGATCGGCCGCGCGGCGCTGGGCTACCTCCCGCTGGCCGTGCTCAGCACCAGCATCGCCGCACCACTGACCACGCTGTTGCTGTCCGCCTCCGACGGTCTGTCAACGCTGATCGCCGGCGCCGCCGGCGAGGCCCCGGGCGCAGCATTGGCCAAGCTCGGAGTTGGCACCAGCGCCCTGGCGGGGGCCAGCGGCTCCACGTTCATCGCGTTTGTCGTCGGGTTCGTCACGGTCGCCGCGACGCTCACCCTGTGGGTCGAACTGCTCATCCGGGCAGCGGCGGTCTACGTGATCGTGCTCATGCTCCCCGTCGTGTTCGCGGCGCTGGTGTGGCCCGCGCGGCGGATGTGGGCGATCCGCAGCGTCGAGACGCTCGTCGCCCTGATCCTGGCCAAATTCGCGATCGTCGCGGTGCTCTCGCTCGGCGGTGCGGCAATCGGCCACACGGTCATCGGACCGGCCGAGAGCCTGGTCGGGGTGACCCTAGTCATGCTCGCCGCGTTCTCGCCGTGGGCGCTGCTGCGGCTGCTGCCGCTGCACGAGATGGCGGCCGGCGTCGAGGGTCTGGGCCCCCAGCTCGGCCGCCGCGTGCCGATGCTCGAGGGGCCGTCACCCCAGGCGGGCGCCGACGCATCCGCGCGAGCCCCCGAGTCCAGGCCGGCCGGGGAGACCGGGGAGACCGTCGACGCGGCACAGATGATCGTCGGGGGACTGAACGGTGACGGCGAACCGGTGACGAGCTCCAGCGGCGCGAACGGACCGGCGCCCGCCGACGGGGGCGGGGCGGTCGGCGGTGAGGCGGCCGGACAGGTCGCGGACGGCGATGCCGGAGCCGGGGCGGCCGTCGACGCCTCGGCGCCGAGCGAGGCGCCGGATCACCGTGACGGCACCCAGCGCCTGCCCGGGATGGGCCCGATGTGGCAGATGAGGAACGGCAGCTGGCAGGTGCAGACCCTCGGTCCTGAGATGGTGGCCGCGGATGCCAATCCCGCGCCCGGGAGCACACCAGCGCCGATCGGACCCCAGCCACCCGTGGGTGCGGTGCCGGCGGCTGACGATCCCGTGCTGGCGCCGGCGCCCATGGGTCGGGCGCCGGCGCC
>JALYZB010000211.1 GCA_030945945.1 Actinomycetota bacterium
CTCGTGGATCGGATCGGATCGCACTTCTCCTCGCCGTCGGTTGGCGACGTGGTGGTGTTTCACCCGCCGAGCAGCGAGACCTGTGTCAACCCTCACCAGGGCGAGGATCCCGCCGGAGCCGCGTCCCCCAGCGCGTGTGACTCGGTCCAGAGCACCCACTCTTCCCAGACCTACATCAAGCGCGTGGTGGGAATGCCCGGCGACCATCTCTCGATTCGCGACGGCCACGTCTACCGCAACGGCCACCACGAGCCCGACCCCTACGCCCAGCCCTGCCTGGGAGCGTCCGAGTGCAATTTCCCGGCCACGATCATCGTGCCGCGGGGCGACTACTACATGATGGGCGACAATCGCCCGGACTCGCTGGACAGCCGGTTCTGGGGGCCGGTTCCGAAGGCGTGGGTGATCGGGCGGGCGTTCATGACCTACTGGCCGCCGAGCCGAGTCGGCTTCCTGTAGGCGACGGATTCGGAGCGCGCATGCAGAGCAGGAGCAAGTCGGGCCTGAAGTCGTTGGTCGAGCTGGTCGCTACGGTCGTCGTGGCGGTCGGGCTCGCGCTGCTCATTCAGGCCTTCATCGTCAAGCCCTACCGGATCCCGAGCCCGTCGATGGAACCGACGCTGGCGATCGGCCAACGGGTGCTGACCAACCGGCTGAGCACCACCCCCAGCCTCGGAGACGTGGTCGTCTTTCATCCGCCGCACGGCGCCGATCCCCAGTACACCCCTCTGTGCGGCTCCCGGACCCAGGGGGCCGGGCATAAGCAGGCCTGCGACACCCCGACCCGCTCGGAGTCCACCCAGACGTTCATCAAGCGGGTGGTCGGCATGCCCGGAGACCGCATCTCGATCCGCGGCGGACACGTGTATCGCAACGGCAGGCGGGAGAAGGACCCCTACATCCGACCCTGCGGATTCGATGGTTCCTGCGATTTCCCGAAAACGATCATGGTTCCGCCCGGCCATTACTTCATGATGGGTGACAACCGTGGCCAGTCCGACGACAGCCGTTTCTGGGGTCCCGTCCCCGACAAGTGGATCATCGGGGTCGCCTTCTTCACCTACTGGCCCCCGGATCGCATCGGCACCCTCTGAGGCCGTGCCCCAGACGGCACCGGCTCGATCGACCAGACGCGCCGTTCGCCGTGGGCGTAGCGTCCGCCCCGGCCGCAGGCTGCTGAACTTCGACCGGTCGCTGGGCATCCGGTTCGTGGCCGGGGCCGACGAGGCCGGCCGCGGGTGCCTGGCCGGTCCGCTGGTCGCCGCCGCGGTGCTGTTCGACCTCGAGCGCATGGGCCCCGATCAGGTCCGCGCGCTCGGCGCGCTGAATGACTCAAAGCAGCAGAGCCCGGAGGGGCGCGCCGAGCTCTATCCGGTGATCCTGGCGCTGGCCACCAAGGTCGCGATCGTCTCGCGCTGCGCGCCGGGCATCGATGACCGCGGGCTGCACAAGACCAACCTGGCCGCGCTGCGCGATGCTCTGCGCCAAGTGGCCCGCGACGGCTGTATCTGCCTGTCGGACGGGTTCCCGGTGGCTGAGCTCGGCCACCGGCAGCAGGCGGTGATCGGCGGGGACGCTAAGAGCGCCGCGATCGCCGCCGCCTCGGTGCTGGCCAAGGAGACGCGAGACCGATACATGCGGCGTGCCGACGCCACTCATCCGGGCTGGGAGTTCGCCCAACACGTCGGCTACTCGACTCCCGAGCACCGGGAGGCGATCGAGCGTCTCGGCGTCTCGCCACTGCACCGCCTCTCGTTTCAGTCCATGGCTTACCAGCAGCTCGCGCTCGGCTGAACTCAGAACGCACCCTCGAGGTGCTCGAGACTGATCAGCCGGCCGGCCCGGTCGAAGTTCACGCCGATCGCGTCAAAGCGCAGGCCGACAGCCCGAGGACGGTCGCTGCGCTCGTGCAGCCAGCGGGCGGCGATCCGCCGCACCTGGGCCTGCTTGCCCGCGCTGAACGCCTCCCAGGGCGTGCCCGCGGCTCCGCCAGTACGTCGGGACTTCACCTCGCAGAATGCGATCGTGGTGCCGTCGAAGGCGACGAGATCAAGCTCGCCCCAGCGGGTCCGGTAGTTGCGCTCCAGGATGCGATAGCCCCGGCGCTGCAGGTGCTCGGCGGCGAGCCGTTCGCCGGTGGCGCCGAGGCTGTGACGCAGGTCATCGCTCATGCTGGCGACGCTACGCCCGGCCGGGTCAGGCGTGGGTCACAGCGGTGCCGATTGTGTGCCGATCGCGCCGCGGATCGGCGCGCAATCGTCATCCGTGTCACCCACGCGGCAGGCGATCGTCCCTAGCTTGGGGCCATGCTCGCCCGGGTCCGCACCTTTGCCATCGATGGCGTCTCGCCGCGGCCGGTGTGGGTGGAGGTCGACATCCGCTCCGGGCTGCCCGCGTTCACGATCGTCGGCCTCGGGGACACCGCGGTGCGCGAATCGCGCGAGCGGATCCGGGCCGCGATTCTCAACTCCGGATTCAGCTTTCCCGCGGCGCGGATCACCGCCAACCTCGCCCCGGCCTCTTTGCGCAAGGCCGGGCCGGGCTTTGACGCTGCGCTCGCCCTGGCCCTGCTCGCCGCCGGCGGTCAGGTCCCGGCGGCCGGTCTGGACGGATACGCCGTGTTCGGCGAGCTATCGCTGGGCGGCGAGCTGCGGGACTCGCCGGGTGCGCTCGCGGTCGCCGAGGGCGCACGGCGGGCCGGGTGTGCACAGCTGATCGTCCCGCGCGAGCGGGCGCTGGAGGCGGCGCTGGTGGAAGGGTTGGGGATCGTCGCGGTGCCCGACCTACGCTCGGCGGCGGCGGTCCTGGCCGGAGC
>JALYZB010000216.1 GCA_030945945.1 Actinomycetota bacterium
GAGTCGCCGGTGTGCACGCCCATCGGATCCAGATTCTCGATCGAGCAGACGATGACCACGTTGTCGGTGTGGTCGCGCATCACCTCGAGCTCGAACTCACCCCAGCCGAGCACCGATTCCTCGATCAATACCTGCCCAATCGGGGACGCCTTCAGGCCACCGCCGACGATCCGGCCGATATCGGCCTCTGAGTGCACCACCCCGCCGCCGGTCCCGCCCAGCGTGAACGCCGGGCGGACGATGAAGGGCAGGCCGAGCTGCGGCAGCGCGTCCCACGCGTCCTGCACGCCGACCGCGATCACGCTCTTGGGCACCCGCAGGCCGGCCGCGGTCATCGTGTCGCGGAAGCGCTCGCGGTTCTCGGCACGGTCGATCGCCTCGTAGTCGGCGCCGATCAGCTCGACCCCAAAGCGCTCCAGGGTGCCGTCCTCGTGCAGGGCCTTGGCGAGGTTCAGCGCAGTCTGGCCGCCGAGCGTGGGCAGCAGCGCGTCGGGGCGCTCGCGCTCGATCACCTGGGTCACCGGACCGGGCAGCAGCGGCTCGATGTAGGTCGTGGTGGCGACGTCGGGGTCGGTCATGATCGTGGCCGGGTTTGAGTTGACCAGGACGACCTCGTAGCCCTCCTGGACCAGGACCCGGCACGCCTGGGTGCCGGAGTAGTCGAACTCGGCCGCCTGGCCGATCACGATCGGCCCGGAGCCGAGCAGCAGGATCTTGTGGATGTCGTCGCGGCGGGGCATCGGGCAGCACGATCAGGCGGCGGCGCGGATCTCGTCCACGAAGCGATCGAACAGGTACAGGGAGTCGTGGGGCCCAGGCCCGGCCTCGGGGTGGTACTGGACCGTCGCGCCCGGCACGTCGTGCAGCATCAGCCCCTCGACCGTGCGGTCATAGAGGTTAATGTGGGTCAGCTCGGCAACGCCGAAGTCCGTGTCCCAGCGCACCGGCCGGTCGTCCTCAATCGTCCGCTCCCCGCCCGGGCCGAGCACCGCGAAGCCGTGGTTCTGGCTGGTGATCTCCGTGCGCCCGGTGGTCAGATCCTTGACCGGGTGGTTGGCACCGTGGTGGCCGAAGGGCAGCTTGTAGGTCTCCAGACCGACGGCGCGGCAGAGCAGTTGATGACCGAGGCAGATCCCGTAGACCGGCAGCCGGCCGACGAGCTCGCGCACCGTGGCCACGATGTAGTCCAGCGCGCCCGGGTCCCCCGGCCCGTTGGCCAGGAAGATCGCATCGGGCGAGTCAGCCAGCAGCTGCGCCGCCGAGGACGTGCAGGGGTGCAGCTCGACGGTCACGCCGCGGGCGCGCAGGTTGGCGACGATCGAGGCCTTCACGCCGGTGTCGATCATCGCGATCCGCAGCCCGGCGCTCGGATCGCCCCCGCCCGGCGGCGGCCCGGTCGGGCCAAGTAGCACCGGCGCCTCAGGGGTCACCTCGCGGGCGAGGTCACGGCCGGTCATCGGGGGCTCGGTCTCGATTAGCGCCCGCGCCTGCGCGTCGCTGACCCGAGCGGAGAAGACGCCGCCGCGCATCGCGCCTCGGTCGCGCAGGTGGCGCACCAGCGCCCGGGTGTCGAGGTCGGTGATCGCGGGCACGCCACCGTCGGTCAGCCAGCTCAGCCAGCCGGCCTCGGCCCCCGGTGAGTCCTCGCGGTCCACGCCCGCGCGCATGATCGCCGCGCGGGCATGGATCCGGTCTGACTCCATCGCCTCGGCGCTGACCCCGTAGTTACCGACCTGCGGGAAGGTGAAGGTGAGCAGCTGACCGGCGAAGCTGGGATCGGTCATCGC
The DNA here is from genome assembly GCA_030945945.1 of Actinomycetota bacterium. Next base: position 1,788 of record JALYZB010000216.1, read on the forward strand.
CTCCTGATAGCCGGCCATTGAGGTGGTGAATACGATCTCTCCCACCGCGGTGGCGTCGGCTCCGCAGGCCAGGCCGTCAAAGCGGGTCCCGTCCTCGAGCAGGACGTAGCCCGTGCTCGGGGTGTTCATCGTTCGCTCAGGGTCCCGGCTTCGGCGAGTACGGTCGCGCGAAAGGCGATCGCGCCGGCGGCGACGGTCAGCTGCACCCGGCTGCGCAGGCTGCGACCGTGAAAGCAGGAGTTGCTCGAGCGACTGGCGTAGCCCCGGGCGCCGACCTCCCAGCGCGCGTCGAGGTCGATCAGGCACAGGTTGGCCGGCTCGCCGACCGCGATCCTCGGAGTCGGCAGGTCATACAGCGCTGCCCCGTCGGACATCCGCACGACCAGGGTCTCGAGCTCGAGCTGGCCGGTGAGCACCAGCTCGCTGTACAGAGCGGCGAACGCCGTCTCCAGTCCCGTCGTGCCCATCGGCGCGGCCTCGAACGGCACCTCCTTCTCGTGATCGGCGTGCGGCGCGTGATCGGTGGCCACGCAGTCGATCACGCCGCTGCGCAGCCCCTCCACGAGAGCGCGCCGGTCGGCCTCGGTCCGCAGTGGGGGGTTCATCTTGAAGCGGCTGTCCAGGCTCAGGACCACCTCGTCAGTGAGGGTGAGGTGGTGCGGCGACGCCTCACCGCTGATCCTGGCGCCGGCCGCCTTGGCCGCGGCCAGCGCCTGCACGGACTCCACGCAGGACAGGTGCTGAAAGTGCACACGCGCGTCCTCGTAGCCGGCCAGGGCGCCGTCCCGGGCGACCATCACCGATTCCGAGACGGGCGGGATGCCGGCCAGGCCCAGGCGGGCCGAGACCGCGCCCTCGTGCATGACCCCGTCGCCCGACAGGGTCGGGTCCTCCTCGTGCAGGGCGATGATCCCGCCCGCCAGCCGCTGGTACTGCAGCGCCCGGCGCAGCATCCCCGCCGAGACGACGGGCTTGCCGTCATCGGTGAAGCCGATCGCACCGGCGTCGCGCAGGTCGGCCATCTCGGTCAGCTCATCGCCGGCCAGGCCGCGGGTGATCGCGGCGAGAAAGCCCGTCGGCACGCGGGCCTCGCGGCCGGCGCGGTGCACCAGCGAACCGAGCACGGCGGCGCTGTCAACCGTCGGCGCGGTGTTGGGCATCGCCACAACCGCGCAGTAGCCGCCGGCGGCCGCGCTCGCGGTCCCGGTGTCGATGTCCTCCTTGTCCTCCTGGCCGGGGGTGCGCAGGTGCACATGGGGGTCCACGAAGCCGGGGAACAGATGGCGGCCGCGCGCCTCGATGGTCGTCGCCGTCTCCGGTGCGGTGAGCGTCTCGGGCTCAGCCAGTTCGGCGATCAGGCCGCCGCGCACGAGCACATCATGGCGGGTGTCCAGTCCGGCCCGCGGATCGAGCACGTGGGCGCCCCGGATCAGCAGCTCGGCCGCGGGCAGGTCCCGGGAGTAGAGGCGCTGAGTGCTCATGCCGCCGCCACCGGCGCGAGCATCGGGGAGCCGACCAGCAGCTCGTAGAGAACGGCCATCCGGACCGCGACGCCGGCCTTGACCTGGTCACCGATCAGCGCCTGCGGGGAGTCGATCGCCTCGGCCGAGAGCTCGACCCCGCGGTTGACCGGACCGGGATGCATGACCAGCTGACCGGGCCGCAGCCGGCGCTGGTTGATCTGATAGCGCGCCGCGTACTCGCGCAGCGAGGGCACAAAGGACTGGGCCATACGCTCGTGCTGCATGCGCAGGACATAGACCACGTCGGCCTCGCCAAGGCGCTCGAGCGTCGGAACCGCTGTGCAGCCGAGCGTCTCGATCTCGCGCGGGATCAGCGGCGGCGGACCGCAGACCGTGACCGTCGCACCCATCCGAGTGAAGGCAAGGATGTCTGAGCGCGCAACCCGCGAGTGCAGGACGTCACCGACG
>JALYZB010000229.1 GCA_030945945.1 Actinomycetota bacterium
GTCGGTTTTGATCGCCGGGACGTCGAGCGCGGTGACGGCGTGGTAGTCATAGAAACTGGCGTTCAGCAGCTGGCCGGCCTCGGAGTAGTTGAACGCCTCGTACAGCGCCGCGCCAACCCCGAGCCCGGTCGCGCCGTGCACCTGGCCTTCGACGATCTGCGGGTTGATCCGATTACCGCAGTCGTCCACCGCCCCATAGTCGAGGATCTGCACCTGGCCGGTCTGCTCGTCCAGTTCGATCACGCAAGCATGGATCTGGACGGCGTAGGTGAGGGTCAGGTTGCCCCGCTTGGTGACAGGATCGGGCACCTGGAACGGCGGCCGGTACACGTAGCGGCAGTTGAGGCTCACCCCGTCGGCGACCTCCGGGGGCAGCTCGGCGTTATTGGCGTAGACGAGGTTGGCGATCCCGATCAGCGGGATGGCCCGTTCTCCGTCGCCGCGGTAGGACGCGACGCCGGCCTCGAGCTGGATGTCAGCCCCCTCGCACTGCAGCACCGCGGCGGCCACGGTCGCGATCTCGGCGCGCAGGAGGCGCGCCGCCCCGATCGCGGCGTTGATGCCGGTCACCGCGAACTGGCTGGCGTAGGTCCCCGAGAATCCGACGTAGGCGCCGTGCTCCTTATTGAAGCCAGCGTGGACGCGCACGTCGGCGGGGGAGGCCCCAAGGATGTCGGCCACCACCTGGGCGGCGGTCGTCTCGTGTCCCTGCCCGGTCGGGCTGGAGCCGAGCGTGCAGAAGATCTCGCCGTAGAGGTCGAGCCTGACCGTGGCCGCCTCCCCGTTGCCCGAGAACGGCAGGTCCGGGTTGATGATCCGAGCCTGGCCGAAGTTGTTAGTACCAGAATCGAGCGTCGAGCCGATGCCAATGCCGATCCGTTTGCCCGTCCCGCTCGCGGCCGCGCTGCGCTGGTGCTCACGCGCGCCCGGATAGTCGATCAGGGCCAGCGCCTTGTCCAGGGTCAGTGGGAGATCGCCGGAATCGTAGACACAGCCGTTGGGCGTCTCGTACGGGTAATCCTCGGGCTGCACGTAGTTGAGCTTGCGCAGTTGAACGGGATCGAACTCGAGTTCGCGGGCCACGGTGTCGACCAGGCGCTCGATCATCCACAGGTGTTGCAGGCGCGAATAGCCGCGGTTGGGGACGGTGGGGCACTTATTGGTCAGCGTCTCGGTGTAGTCAACGTTGACGTGCTTGAAGCGGTAGCACCCGGGGACCACCTGGGACCAGATCACCGCGCCGAGCGGCTCGTAGTGCAGGTAAGCGCCGGCGTCGTCGAACGCCCGCATCCGGAAGCCGAGAATCGTCCCGTCGCGCATCACCGGGACCTCGATGTCCAGGAACGTACGCTCGTTGCCCATCCCGCACGAGAGCATGTGCTCGGAGCGATACTCGGTCCACTTGGCCGGGCGTCCCGCCTTGCGGGAGATCAGGGCCAGCGCCGCGATCTGCGGGTACATGGCGATCTTGTTGCCAAACGCCCCACCGCTGTCCTGGTAGCGCCACAGAAGCTGGTCCTGGCCCACCCCGAGCGAGGGTCCTAGGACCTGGGTGGCGAACATCGGGAACTGGATGTTGGAGAGGATTTCGATCTGATCGGTCCCCGGATCCCAGTTGACCAGCGCGCCCTGGCATTCCAGGGGGGTGGAGGAGAAGCGATGGAAGTGCAGCCGGTCGATCCGGACCACGTGATCGGCGTTCTCGAGTGCCCAGTCAATGTCTCCGTAGTCATAGATCCCGTGCCAGGCCAGGTTGGAGCCGATCTCCTCGTGCAGGACGGGGCTGCGGGGGTCAGCCGCCCGCACCGCGTCGACCACGGCGGGCAGCGGCTCGTAGTCGACCTCGATCAGCTCGGCGGCATCGCGGGCGAGCTCGCGTGTCTCGGCCAACACCATGGCCACGGCGTCGCCCTGGAAGCGCGCCTTGAGCGCGAGCGGATACTCCTCGATCCGGGCGGCTGGGTCAGGTGCGATTCGGAAGAACGGCTCGCACTGCTCGGCCATCTCGGCGCCGGTCATAGTGGCGTAGACGCCCGGGACCGCCTCAGCCTTGGTGGTGTCAATTGAGCGGATGTCGGCGTGGCCGTGTGGCGAGCGCAGGAAATGGACGTAGCCCTGACGGAACATCCACGCGTCGTCGACGAACTGCCCCTGTCCCTTGAGTAGGCGCCGGTCCTCCTTGCGCGGGATGCT
>JALYZB010000470.1 GCA_030945945.1 Actinomycetota bacterium
CGCGCGGTAGGCGCTGAGATCGCCTCCGGGCGCCATCCGCTCCATAACGGCGCCGATGACCGGTTCGCCACAGTGAAAGTCGATCGGCGCCCCGGCAATCGTCAGCGTGTTGATCCGCTCTGGCCGCAACGCCGCGTAGATCGTGGCCAGCCAACCGCCCTGGCAGTCACCGATCAGGTTGACCCGGCCGCCGGCGTGGTCGACCGCCTGGTCGATCACGGCGAGGTAGTCGTCGATGCTCGCGTTACGGGTTTGCCAGGTCGCGCCGACCCAGTCAAGCGAGAACGCGCGCGTGAGCCCAGCCTCGAGGATCGCCCCCATCTGGCTCTGCTCCGCGGAGAAGTCGACGATGCAGGAGTCGTGACCGGCCTGCGGCGGGAGCACTAGCGTCGGCACGACACGGGCTCTCGCGCTCGTGGTGGAGAAGTCGCGCAGCCGCGCCACCGGCGCCTCGAACACAATCTCGTGCCGCGTGGACCACGACGGGCGCCCGCGCTTAGCGGAGACGTCGATCCAGCGCTTCCAGTCGAGCGCAAGCGCCAATGGCGTCGCGCCGCGCTCCAACGCGCCTGACCAGTAATCGGTCACGCTCTGGGTCAGCGCGCTCCAAGCGGCAAAGCCGTCTTCCAGCGCGATGTCCTCGAAGCTTGGGGGGCAGGTACGGCTCATTGGGTCCTTCTTACCGTTGGCGGGCAGGCATCAGGAGGCGGTCCGGAATGCGGCTACCTGGCGGCAGCAGCGCGCCGGGGGTCGCGTGGGCGGTCACTCTAGCGTTCTCGACGGGCACCAGATACCGTAGATGTGGACCTTGATCGACGGCGCACGCGTCCCCATGCGACCGCGTCATCAGCCATCTCGCCCACGGAATATGGACCGAAGGGATGGGCGCTGCGACCGGGGTTGTCAAACGCGATCACCGGCAGTCCGGCTGCGGCCAGTACAGAGACGGTTCGCCGCCGGCCAGTCGCGGTCATGCCCAGGCCCATCACCAGGAGCACCGGCGAACCGTCGCCGGTGCTCTCATGATGAAGCGCGACACCCTCGCGGTGCGCGAGCGGCAAGACCGGGACTAGTAGGCGATCAGCCGGCGAGCGGCGGAGGTGTAAGCCGACGCGAACTGGCGGGTCAGCTCGACCTGCGTCGCGACGACGGACATGACCGCGTCATTCTTGGACTGCTCGCCCAACTTCTGTTGAAATGACGTGGCGCTCTCCACGAACTTGTCGTAGCTGTTGAGATAAAGATTGCCGGCGCGCTTGCCGGCCTCGACCAGGTGCTCGTTAAGCTGCGTTACCTGCTCTTCGGTAGCGTCGAGGTGGTGGTTGGGTTTGGTGGCGGTGGCCATATCAGTCTCCTGAGTGCGTGAGTAACGATGTGTTAGCAGCTTAGCACCACTCAAGCTAATCTGCAAGCGCTGGTGGCCGTAGGCAGCACGCGAGCGAGACCTGCTGGCGACCGTTTCTGCTTGGGCTTCAGTGCGGGGCAGACTGAGGCAGGCCGAACGACTGGTGCAGGCCGAAGAAGCGGATCATCTCGTTGGAGGCATCGGGGCTTTGAGAGTCGGTGTAGGAGCCGACGGGACTGCCGCCACACCAGGCGTGGCCGCCGCCGTGGACGATCCAGCACTCGGCGACTGGGACGCCCCCGAGGCTGTGGTGGACGGTGCGGCTAAAAGGACGGCCACCGCCCCCGCCACGGCCGCTTGTCATTGTCGGTTCGTCACCGCCGATCAGGTCGCCGACGGCGAGGCGAGCGGCGATCAGCCTTTCGGCGTTGACCGCAGCCACGGTTGTGTCTCGGTCGCCGTGAAAGACGATCAGTGGTATCGCACCGGCAGCGCCGGGAGCACCCCCGGTCCGCATGGCCACGAAGGCCGACCCGACGTCGTGGGCGGCGCGATAGGCGATTCCGGAGTGCACTCCGACCGCGGCGTACAGGTCGGTGTAGGTCGCGGCCATGACCGCGGCCATCGCGCCCCCGGCCGAAAGCCCGGCGATGTACACGCGGGTCGGGTCCACGCCGAGGTCGCGCATGATCTGGCGGGTGATGCCCGCGATGATCGACGGCTCGCCGGCCCCGGCCTGCTGGTCGGCAGCTGAGAACCAGTTCCAGTAGCCGCCGCGGTTGGCTGCACTTGACTGTTCGGGATAGGCGACGAGGAACGTGTGCCGCTCGGCGAGCTCGTTCATGCGCGTTCCGGCCGCAAAGTCCGATGCGTTTTGGCTGCCGCCGTGGAGCATCACGACGAGTGAGACGGGCTCGCCGGCGTACCCGGTGGGAACATAGAGGTCGTAGCTGCGAGTCCCCGCCGCCTCGGTGTGCGCGAGGTGGCGGATCTCGCCACCGGGGGCAGCGGCAGCGGTCGCCGCAGCACTCGGACGAGACGACGGTCCGCCGCCGGGCAGCCCCACGGCCTTGGTGACGGGTGGCAGGCCGGGCAGCTGGGCCTTGGCTCGGTCAAGCAGACGGTTAATTGTCGGCACGGCGCGGGGCCCCGGCACTGGCGCCGGGCAGCTGGGCCGATCGTCTCCTAACGGCAAGCGAAGGCGGCCGAGACCGCGGAGCGGCTCAGCGACCAGCGAAGCGCTACCAGCGCCAGCGAGACCCCCCTGGAGGAGAGCAGAAGCTTCTGCCAACCGTCCGGTACGCGTAAGCGCCAGCGCCCTGGCCATCTTGGCATTCAAGTCCTTGTTCATGCCCTTCCTTTCATGATGTGATCGCCGAGCCCGCGAGATCGGCTCAGAAGCGTGGAGATACAGCCACCGCGCGCTCGGGTTCGCAGGCGCGGAGAACCGTCATCGGGTGCGCGAAGCGAGGGCCGCTTTCACCGACCGGGGCGCCCTGAACGACCCCAGCACCTCAACGGCGGCGATCGTCGCCAGCGCGAGCTCGGGCGAAACGTCGTCAGCGATGCTCGCCAACCCCAGGACGCGCAACTCCACCATGTGACCGGAGTCGCGAAGCTTCTCCAAGTCGCGGCGGCCGTAGTGCTCGCTGCCCAGGGTCAGCTCGCGTCGCGCCACGGTGCGTTCCACACTGCTTGAACGGCTCTCAATCTGGCGACGGATGGCCGTGCGGATGAAGTCCGTGCGGTTCGCGAAAAAGCCCTCGCTGACGAGCAGATCGATCTGGCCCAGGTCGATCAGCCCCACGTTGATGGTGATCTTTTCGCTCTTCTCGGCATCAGACATCTTCTAGACATCTTCTCCGGCCGGTTCGTTCGCTCGTCCCCTGGCATCTGCGAACCATCTTAGCACCATCTGGAGGGATGGTAGGGGTATTCGACGTCGAGCAGAGCGATCGGTCAACTCGACCTCCAACGGCGGGTGCGCAGCGGCTGCGGATGAGCATCGTTGCTCTGCGGTTAGGCGTGGGGGTATAGGCTTTGTGGCATGGAACAGACCCTCGCCCCGGTGGGAACGATCAACGTTGTTGACCCTCACCCGCTTAATTGGCTCTTCATCACGTGGAATACGATGGAGGAGCCGATTCGTACTGATCCGGACGGGTTTATTGTGATGGCTCTTGCTGAGTCTGCTGAGTGGCGTGACGATCGTACGCTTGAGGTTTGTGTGCGGGAGGGCGCTCGTTTTCAGGACGGCGAGCCGTGTACTGCGCATTCGATCAAGCGTAACTTTGATGAGGTGCAGAAGTGGGCTGCGCCGCATCCTCCGGGCACCTACTTGAACTTTCATCCCGACGCGCGGTGCGTGGTTGAGGATGATCTCACCTGCGTGTTTCGGCTTCCTGAGCCCGACGGGCTGATCCTTGGAAAGTTTCGTGGCTTTCATATCGCCTCGTCGGCGTTCTGGGAGCAGCATGGTTTTGGCTATCAGAGGATCGGCACCGGCGAAGGGCACTGGTGAGCGATTGATGCACCGGGCCCGTGGGGCTCTGGACCATTTACGCTGACCGAGGGTTTCTCGACGATTGAGACCGTGATCGGTATTCAGCGTGTCCGGCCGAAGTTTGTTGCGACTAATGTCATCACCGGCGAGGATCGGACTGATCGCGTCGTTTTGGAGGCCAACCCTGGTCATAACACGTCACGACAGGCCAAGCTGGCCAAGGTGGTGTTCATCAACGACATGTCGCCTGAGCAGGCGCTGGATGCTGTGTGTGACCGCGAGGGCGAGGTGGACATTGTGACCGAGGTCTCGCCGGCTGATGCGCGGCGGGTCAAGGAGTCTGAGTACGCCAAACTGGTTTCGATCGAGGCTAACCGGGTTCTGGTCGGGATCTTTAACGCGTGGCCGGATGTCGGCGCGCCGTTTGCTGATCGCCGGGTGCGGGAGGCGTTTAATTGCGCTGTGGATCGCGACCAGGTTGTGTCTGAGGGGCTGGGAGGCTGGGCGAAGGCACTCGGGGCTTTGACGCCACCGTGGTCAGGCGGCGGGTCAGGTGCCGAGCCGCGGTCTCGCGACGCGGTGAAGGCTAAGCAGCTCTTAGATCAGGTTGGCTGGCCGAAGGGCCAGGCGGTCACGATCGCGACCCCCGCCCCGTTTGAGGGCATCGCTCGCCTGATCGCCAGTGACGTCGAGCAGGCGCTGGGCATCACCGCCCAGGTGGTTGTCATCCCCGCGCAGGACCTCACGGCCGGCGCGTTGACGCTGATCGAGAAGAAGCTCCCGCCACCATGGGACATCCTGATCCACGCCTGGTTTGACCTCTCCTCAGACCTGCCGCCGGCGGTCATGCACCGCGAGTTCTTCGGCGACGACGGCGGCTTTCGAGCCGGACCGACTGACCCTGAGTTCAACCGAAGGTTTGATGACCTCGTTAACCAGACCACGCCGCAGGCCGCTCAACAGGCAGCGCAGGAGATTGACCGCTACTGCTCTGAGGAGTCCAAGGCGCTGTTCCTGTGTGCTCCCCACGCTCTGTACGCGGTCAACAAGGACGTGGATTTCCGGGCTTACAAGACAACGTTTGAGCTCGCTGATACGACGGTGACCGCGAACCACTGGTCACGACGCAACCGCACCTGACCAGACGCCCGGGCTCGGACAGCGACCCCCGGCGACAGCCTGACCCCCCGCGACGGCCTGCGTTCAGCTTGCACTAAAACACGCTCGCTCGCGATCACGGCCCCTCCCAAAAGCCCACAGGCAGCGGGATGCTCGGCCTGCCTCAACCGGGCCGCAGGTAGCAAACGGTCCAGCGATCGCCCGGAATCGCCCCGTACGCGGCCAGCGACCAGCACGGCGCGCCGATACCGCCTCTCGGCATCCCGGGGCCGGTTTTGGACACGACCCCCAGCAGGCTTACCCTCGGACCCGGACGGCCTGCTGCACATGCCATCTATCATGACGGCCGCAGACGATCACTTCGCGCGGGTTGGAGCCGCGCTCGACAGGTGTCGCGAGCGCGTAGCGTCAGATTTGCAGTTGGATCATCGTCTGCCTGAGTGTGCGCGCGAGGCGCTGGCGTTGTCTGAGGCGCTGCAACCCGTCGACGGGATCACGATCAGGCTGGGTAACGGGACTGGCGCCGGGTGCTGATGTGACCGAGGATGCCTCGTGGGCTGCCAGCGTCGCGCTGGCCCGCCACGATGTTCTGGCCCAGCGGGCCGCGGGATCGACCATGGGCTCAGCGACGACAGCCTGCGGCTGCTGGATCGGATCGACGCCGTGATCGCCACCTCGCGTGACGAGGACTGGGACGATCTCGCGCGCCGCCACGTCCAAGAGCTGGTCGACGCTCGTCAACGAGGTGCACAACGCGGCCGAGAGCTACGCGGCAGCCGTCAGGACACCGAGCCCGAGGACGACGTCGACATCAGGTGGCTGCTGCGCCACCCGACAGATCACTGGCTGCGTCAAGCCGCACCCTCGGTCTCTGACCCGCGGTGCCGAGCGTTGATCGGCACTCAGGTCACCAAGCTCGCGCCCAGCTACCAGCAACTGTGCGACCTGGACTGGACAGCGGAAGAAGCGGTCGCTGACGTGATCTGCGAGATGCGAGGGCTGGGAACCCCCGGTCGCTGGATCGGCTGGAAAGAGCCGGTGTCGGCCGTCGTGACGGCACCGGTCAAGGCACGACATCGGTAGATCAGCAGATCGTGGTTCGCCTCGTCGAAGACCCCGACGGGCCATTCAACGGCGCGCTGGTGTCGCTGCTGGCCTGCGAGCGCTGGCTGCTGTGCGCGCGCGAGCTGGCGGACGGCACGCTGCTGCCCCTTGACGGCACACGCCGACTCGCGACGCCCAGCCTCTGACTCAAGCAGACCGCCGCTGCGCGATCCGGGGAAGTCAACGGGCAGTGCGAGATGCGCGTCTCGTCGCGAAGCGGGTCTCGGGGATACGCGCCGCCGGTGCTCGGTTCGCTGCTGCACTGTCCCAGACCAGTAGCCGGCGCGACCCGCGGGGACGTGCCTGCTGCTGCTCAGCAGCGGCGCAGCTTTCGGGTTCAATCCCATCTGCCGCTTCGAGCGACCCGAGCGACCGGATCGGCTTGGCTTCGGGGGTCGCTCGGGCCGACGAGGTGGTGCGCGATCGGGACGGCTGGCCGCACCCCGCGGCTGAGCCGCGGGGTGCAGTGCTTTGGTGGTGTCTAGAACTGTCCGAGCGGCGTGGGCTCGGCGAGCGCATGCTCCGGTGCCGATCCCGCGAACCCGATGACCGGGCAGTTGATGACAAAGCCGACCGATCCATAGTCAGCCCCGCCGGGCCCGGTGAGGAGATCGGGCCGGTTCGCGGCGAGATTGAGAATCTGGTTCTCGTCGGTCTGCCGAGTGGCCTGCCCGGTGCTCAGCGCCTTCTTTGACCATTCCCCGAATTGGGCATCCCACAGCGGGCTGTAGGCATTCGAATGGCGAGGATCGCTGAGGGTCGGAAAATCGCCCAGAACGTTGAGCAGGTCACCGCCCTTGCGCAGCGCATCCAGCAGCGGGCGGTTATCCAGCGACGCGTTCTCCGACGCATGTCCGTCGGCAATCAGGTGACCGATCCCCTGAGCCTGGGCATTTCCGTTCTGACCGTTGGTGAACACGAAAATCCGCTCACGGCCGGAACCGAGCGCATCATCGCCGCCTCGGAACGATGCGCCGTTCAGTACCGGTGTGTACGTCGCCCGCTCGAGCGTTGCCGCCACCGGATCCGAGGCCTCGGTGCTGAGGTAGAAGATCGGCTTTCCGGCGTCGAACCCGCGAACGAAGAGAATGTCGACCGTGGCCTGGCTGTACTGGCCGCCACGTACCTTCACGGCGGGATGGATGGCCAATACACGGTCAGCGGTGTTGCTATGAGTTTTCACGTCGAAGGGGCCATCACCGGTCGCGACGATCGGGGCGTTATAGACCACGCTCGAACCCGCGATCCGGATGAACGGGCTGTAGCCCGGACCGGCAACGGCTCCCGGCTGGGCAATCTTTGGTGCTGGCGACGACGCTCCGTTGGAGACCAGTTGCCGGGTTGGACTGAAGTCCGGGGCTCCGTTGAACTGCACCTCTGACTCGCCGAACTTGAGGTTGGGATCGGAATTGAGGCTCACCGTCTGCACACATGCCGCGCAGCTGATCGGGATGTTGCCGAGCTTGGCGGAGTAGTTGACGTTCAAATCTTTGGCCAAACCGAAGTCAGAGGACTCGGTGAGGATGTACCACACCGTCTTACCGTTTGCCGTGCCCCGGTGCAGAGGCAAACGTACGATGTTGTTGTGCAGATCGACGAGTTTGGCGCTGCGCAAGAGCAGGCGGCTCCCGGGCAGAAAGCGATCGCCGCCGCCACCGGCTTGTGCCGCCCCCGGCGAGGCGGCGAGCAAAATGATCAGGGCTGCCAGACCGCTCGCAGCGAGAGCAAGCACGCCAAGCCACCGATTCCGAGGCAGAGAATGAACCATGAAGTTCCCTTCTGGAGATGTGTAACTACTGATCCTGCGGAGGTAGTGCGAAGTGAAAGGAGTGGTCTGGTAGTCGGGCCCCGACCGCCTTGATTGTGCGCCTGGCGATCGGCGATTGCGAGTCCCGTTAATAGGTGTTCACTGTCTCGTAAGCGTTCTGTTACATGTTTCAATCGGCACTGAGACATGTGCCGTGAATCCGCCTGGCAAGTCGGTCAGCCGTTCACGAAGCGCGCACGGCCGTCGAGCGCGACGCGTGAGCTTCCAAAGCGACCGGCCGCCAGGAGACCGATGCCGGCGATGAGTCGACCGCGGGCCCCGGTGACTGACGGCGTCCCCGCCGTAGTCGACGAGGACAGGCCGACCTAAGACGAGGCATATGATTGAGAGGACACCACCAGCACGAGAGCCTGCGCGCCGTCGACGAGCGCCGGGTGGCAAAGCAACGCGCGGTTCCTACAGGGCGCTGTACCGAGCCGTGGCCGGATCGGTGGCAACTTCTCGGCTGGTCTCGCGCGGGTCCGTTCCGGGCGCGGTGGGCTGCCTATGAACAGGAGCTCGGTCGGCAGCCCGAAATAGCTGGGACATGTACCTCGTTCGTGTGATGCGCGAGATGGCCCGGGAAGTTCGCGACATCGCACGCGACCGCACCGTGACGCACGCGACCGCACCGCGATGCACGCGCGCCTGCGAGACCAGCTCGTTGGCATCGCGCTGGCGATCGGGATCGCGTTATCTGCAGCGTGCTCGCGTTCGTCTTCGAGCACCGTGCCAAGCAGAC
>JALYZB010000288.1 GCA_030945945.1 Actinomycetota bacterium
CTGCGGGCCTGCCTGGTCAACCACCGCACCACCGAGGACGACGTTCGAGCCATTCCGGTGGTGACCGGGGAGGTCTCGGATGCGCTGCTCGCCGCGGACTGACCCGGACGCGCTGCCGGCCGCAGACTGACCCGGACGCGCTGCTGGCCGCGGGCTGACCCTGGACGCGGTTACTGAACGGTCACCGTCGCCTTCATGAAGGCGTGGAACTGGCAGTAGTAGGTGTAGGTGCCGGGCTTGGTGACCGTGATGGTCTTGGTGGCGCCCGGCTTGAGCGTGCCGGTGTCAAACACCCCGGCCTGGGTGCTCGTGGCCGTGTGCGCAGTCTGATCCTGATTGGTGAAGGTGATCTTGGCGCCCTTGGCCACGGTGATCGTGGCCGGGTGAAAGGCGTAGCTCTTGATCGCCACGCTCGTGCTGTGCGCGGGCGCGGATCTGCCGGCCTGGGCGGTGCTGCTGGGGGAGGCACTGCTGGTGGCGGAGTGCGAGCTGCTGGTCGCGCTCGAACCGCAGGCGGCCAGCGAGACGCTGAGCGCGAATGAGACGGCGAGAACGGAGAGTCTGATGCGGAGTGCGGGCATGGGGTTGATACGAATCCCGAGCCTGATCTGGATCAGCCTTCCGGCGCCGCCGGGTCGGCCGCGGCGTCGCTCGCGTCGCGCACGTATGCGATCACCGCCGGATCCCGCGTCTCGTGGCGCTCGACCGGCTCACCGGTGCAGCTGCACAGCTGGACGAGCACGTGCTCGGCCGAGATCTCGGCGACGGTCCAGGTGGCGCCAAACAGCACCCAGCGCTCGAGGGCGGCGATCGTCAGCGGCTGGCTGCCAGCGAGCGCCACAGCGCCTCCATCGTGGGCGCGAGCCGGGCAAGCTGCTCCGGTGCACAGCGCTGTTGGGTCACCTGATCGCCGTGGTGTGGCCGGGGTCGGCCGGCTTGGGATGGGCGTCTTGCTCGGCGCTGGTCTCGAATGCGTGCAGGCAGTGTTCTGAGCAGAAGTAGTAGGTCTGTCCGGCGATGTCTTTTCGGACTGCTTTGGCGCGGTCGACCGTCATTCCGCAGACGGGGTCGGTGGCGCCGCGACGGATGGTCATGTACATCAGCGCGGCGAAGATGATCACGCCAAGGATGTTCAGCGCGAGCTTGTAGTCGAGGTGGACCTGTCCGAAGATGTCTCCGCGGCTGGGCCGGGGGCCGGTCGGGACCAGTCCGAGGCCGCCGAACAGGGCGTCGATGATCAGTGCGGCGAGGACGATGGTCACGAACATCAGGGCGGTGATCCGCAGTGCGAATTTGGTGCCGTAGTACTTGCGGTAGGCGATGATGATCGGCAGGACGATCAGGTCGGCGAACAGGAACGCGACGGCGCCGCCGAAGGAGATCCCGCCGGACCACAGGACGGCGGCGAGGGGAACGTTGCCGACTGAGCAGACGAAGCTCAGCACGGCGACGATCGGCCCGAGGATGACGTTCTCGATCGCCCGCGGCACCGACGCGGCGTGGCGGATGAATAGGGCGTTGAAGAACCCGTTGCCGAGCAGTCCGATGAACCCGGCGAGCAAAAAGCCGGCGGTGATCTCCTTGTAGAGCATCTGCCAGTCCCCACGGAAGTTGTGCGCGACATCTGACCACGCGTCGGCGCGGATGAGGCGTTGACGCCAAGTCAGTTCTTCGGACGCTGCCATGTGGTGCTGGTGACCGGTGTCGGCTTGCTGGGCGTGGCGCCGCGCAACCTCCTCGAGTTGCGGGGAGATGAACAGGCGCAGCAGGAATGTCATGAGCACGATCATCACGATCCCGCCGACGTACTCTGCGAGGGTGAACTGCCAGCCGATCAGCACCCAGAGAACCAGCCCAAGCTCCCACACCAGGTTGGTGGAGGCAAACTGAAACGCCAGCGCCGAGGCGGCTGAGGCGCCTTTTTGAAACAGCGACTTGGCGATCGCGATCGCCGCGTAGGAGCAGGAGGATGAGGCGGCGCCGAGACCGGTCGCGAGGCCGACGGGGCGCGGGCCGCTGCCCGATAGGGCATTCTCGATCTTCTGGCGTGGGACCCAGGCCTGGACGATCGCGGAGATCGCGAAGCCGAGCACCAGCGCCCACCACACCTCGTAGGCCATCAGGAAGGACTGCTTGAGTCCCTGCACGAGATAGTCGAGCACCACATCCATGATGCCCACTATACCCACCAGGGGTATACTGTCAACCATGCCCAAACCACCACCACCACCACCGCCACCCGCCGTCGCGCCGACTCGCGGCTACTCGGCCAGCAAGCAGCAGCTTCAAGGACGGTTGCGCCGCGTCGAGGGTCAGATCCGCGGGATCGAGAGGATGGTCGACGAGGACCGCTACTGCATCGACGTGCTGACCCAGATCAGCGCCGTGCAGGCCGCGCTTGACAAGGTCGCGCTTGGTCTGCTTGACGATCACGCCCAACACTGCGTGTTCGGCGCCCAACCCGCCCAGCAGGGCGAGCGCACCGCGGAGCTGATGGCCGCCGTCGGCCGACTGATGCGACGAGGCTGAGCGCTTGGCTCAAGCGGCTGGTGCTCGCCGCGCAGCGAGTCAGCAGACTCCGATCTCGATCCCGAATGCGTTGTCAAGGCTGGCGCTGCGGACTCCCCAGCGGGCGCCGTGGAGGACCGCGGCGAGCACCAGACCGACGCATGCGGCGGCCGGAACCGCCCCACCAGCCGCCATAGCCGAAGATCCCCGCCACCCCGGGCGGGGTGGCCGGTGGCGAGGAGTCCCTCCAACAGTTCCTGACAGGCGAAGATCGTCGTCAGGGCCACGGTGCACAACAGCCACAACCCGGTCAGCGAGATCGCGTAGCGGGGCAGTGGCAGTGATCGCTGGCCCGCCAGCGCACGTCCGACGGCCCGCAGGAACCCGCCGGCCCCGATGGCCAACGCGAGCACCAGCGGACCTGGAGCATCCCGCTGCTCGCCGACGGCCACCGCAGCACCGTGTCGGGCGGGCTGTCGCGGGCTGATGCCCCGTCGCCGTTCTGGTTCTGGCCGATTGTCGTGCTGCTCGCCTGCGTGCCGACGGCGTTGCGGGTCCGCCGGCCCGGGCTCGACGGGCGGGTGGCGGCGATGCTGGGCACCGGGGTCGTCGCGGCGAGCGTGGTGGCGGCGATCGGCCGTGGCATGCATGGACGATCAGGCCTTGACACCCTCGCGCTGATCGAGCTCGCGGGCGATGCGGGATTCGCGGTCTGGGCGCTGCGCAGGGTGTTCGCCGGACGCGCGAGCTACTCTCCGATCTGGTGATCGCGATCGTCGGGCTGTGGGAGGACTCGATCTGCTGCCCACGCTGCTGGACCCTACGTGCTGATCGCGCTCCCGGCCGCCGTCGCGCGGGGCGCGGCCGTGCTCTGCCGGGGGGCGAGCCTTGGGATCCTGATGCTCGTCCTGCGGCTCGCCGAGAGCGAGCGTTTCGGGCGGCCAACCTGTTGTTATCGGCCTACCTGAGCTGGTGCACGAACGTATAGATGACCATCGCGCCGACGACAAGCACGAAGATGCGCAGGCTCCAGAGAGCGGCGCTGATGCGGGGGCTGAGTTGGGCACGTTTCACTGGCTTGGAGGTGTCGGCGACAAGCTGGTCGCGTTCAAGAAAGAGGATCAGCTCTTCGTGATCGGGTGCCTCGTGAACGAGCGGACGGGCAGACGATCCGGGGGTAGTGACCGGTTCGGTCATCTCAGCCTCCGCCGATGATGTGGGCGCTCTGCAGAAATGAGTCAATCCCGTATGTGGCGCCGCAGATCGCGACGAAGGTGATGACCGACCCTCCGATCACGTTGGTGGAGCGCTTATTGGCCCAGCGTCCCATCAGGTCCCGGTCACTGGCGAGCAGGAGCATGAAAACCAGTGAGACGGGAAGCAGCACTGTGGCAAGCACGTTGGCGTTGAGGGCGATCGAGAGCAACGGCGCGCCGGGGATGAGGATCACGGCGGCGGCGATCATCGCGGCGCCGAGATTGGCGGCGTAGAAGATGGCTGCGTGACGCGGGTTGCTGTTGAAGCTGTGCGAGACGCCGATGCACTCACCGGCGGCGTAGGCGGTACTGGCCGAAATCGTCAGGATTGCCACCGCGCCGGCTTCGATCAAGCCGAGCGCGAACACCGTGCCCGCGGCGCCACCGGCGACGTGCCCAAGCGCACCCGGGAAGCCGGCACCTGCCAACCCTTGGACCGCGGCGCCATTGTGTGTGGCCAGTGCCGCCCCCGCGATCAACGCCGCGCAGCCGAAGACAGCCGCCATACCGGCGCCCAGGGCAGTGTCGAGGCGACCGTGGCGAACGTCACCAGGGGTCAGGCCCTTGTCGGCCGAGGCGCTCTGCTGAAAGAAGATCATCCACGGCGTCACGGTGGCGCCAATCGTCGAGGCGATCAGCAGCAGCAGTGTGTTCAAACCCCCGCCAGGAAACGGGGAGAGGGTCACAAACGCGTGACCGATCGCGCCCGCGTCGGGCTTGACCAGGATCGCTGCAGCCAGAAACAGGCCGTTGAAGAGAGCCAGGCCGAGCACGACTCGCTCCCAACGCCAGTAGCGACCACCGCTGATCGTCAACGCCACCAGCACCAGCCCCAACACGACAGCGACTCCAGCGCCGAGGTGAAAATACGCCAGGCCGACGCGGATCGCGACGAACTCCGAGACCAGGGTCACGAGGTTGGTGAACACGAGGTCGCCGGCGCCGAACCATCCCCATGCGCGTCCGTAGCGCTGCAGGACGAGCTCCCCGAAGCCGCGGTGCGTGACAGCACCGATGCGCATGCTCATCTCTTGACAGACGTAGGCCATCCCGAACAGCACCATGATGAACGGCAGAAAGAAGCCCAGGCCGTAGCTCGCGCCGTCGGCGGCGTAGGAGATCATGCGCGGGCCGTCGTTCTCGCCCAACATCGCCAAGATGCCCGGGCCGACGAGTAGCCAGATCAGATGGTGGCGCCGGCCGCTGGCGCGGGCCTGGTGCACGCGCGAGCGGTCATGGGAACGGCTCAGGTCCTCGTCGCTGAGTGGCGGACCGGCGGCCGGGATGTCGGCGCTGGCTGTCGCTGGCTTCACCTAGCCGCCTCTGCTCTGGATCTGCACGGCTCGTGTCATCACGGTCGATCGAGCTCAACGCGCATCGCGCTGGCCAGCCGGCCACCGATCACGGCGTCCTTGCCTGCGATGCTCAGGACCGCCGGTCCGTCGAACGGCTGCTTCTCGATCACTCGCAGTCGGTCGCCGGGGGCGATGCCCTGGTCGGCAAGGAACCGCAGCATCTCGGGATCGGAGTCCGACACGCGGACAAACACCCCCTCGTCACCAGGCGTCAGCGAATCAACACTCACCGTTGAGCCCTCGTTGATCTGCAGATCAGCGCTCGGGATCGGATCCCCGTGTGGATCGACCGTCGGATGGTTGAGCTTCTCAGCGATCGCGGCCTCGAGATCCTCGGAGAGCCAATGCTCAAGCACCTCGGCCTCTTGATGAACGCGATCCCAGCCCATCCCAAGCTGCACGGACAAAAACAGCTCGATCAACCGATGGTGACGGATTACCTCAAGTGCCAGCTGTCGCCCTTCTTCGGTGAGCTGCACACCGTGATACGGCGTCAAGACCAGCACACCGAGCTCATCCAGCTTGCGCAGCATCGCCGACACCGAACCCGGCGTCAGCCCCAGCCGCTCAGCAAGTGCGCTGGTCCCCACTGGCCCGCCGGCGCGGGCCTCGAGCGCATAGAGCGCCTTCGCGTAATCCTCCACGGCAGGAGAAATATTTGTTTGGCGAACCACAACCCTGACCATAGCTCACCGGCGTCGCATCCTGAACTGGTTGTTTCACGGATGGTCAGATCCGCGTCGGCAGTGACCGCGACAATCGCGACGCAGCTGGCGGGAAGCGGGGTCCACGCAGTCTATAAGAACAAGACTAAATCCTATTCTCGTGATAGGGTGCGCCGCGCGGGCATCGAGGCCTGTCTAAAGGTGTGGTCTGAACGGAGTTCGTGTTGCGATCATTGTGTCGCGGGATGCCGGTGTTCTTGCTCATGGTCGGCCTGGTGGCAGGTTGTGGTGGGTCGACGGGTTCGACTGGCGGGTCGTCGGGTCGGTTGCAGGTCGTGGCCGCGGAGAACTTCTGGGGCAGCATCGCGCGCCAGCTGGGGGGCACCAAGGTAACGGTGCAGAGCATCATCGCCAACCCGAGCACTGACCCGCACTCCTATGAGCCGACGGCTGCTGACGGGGTGTCGCTGGCGCGGTCGCAGATGGCGGTCGTCAACGGGATCGGATATGACGTGTGGGCGTCAAAGCTGATTTCCGCCAATCCGTCGGGGTCCCGCCCGGTGCTCGATGTGGGGAATCTGGTTGGGCTGAGGGAGGGCGATAACGCTCATCAGTGGTATTCACCGTCGTCGGTTCAGCGTGTGATCGGCCAGATCGTGGCTGACTACAAGAAGCTTGATCCGAAGGCCAGTGCGTACTTCGATCATCAGCGTGCGGTGTTCGAGTCGCAGGGTTTGGCTGAGTACGACCGGTTGATCGCGCAGATCCGGGCGCGTTATGCAGGGGTGCCGGTGGGCTACAGCGAGAGCATCTTTGCGCCGCTTGGCGAGGCGCTCGGACTGAGGCTGCTGACGCCGTACAGCTTTGCCAAGGCGATTGCTGAGGGCACTGACGTCAGCGCTGCCGATAAGCAGACGGTCGACGCTCAGGCGCAGGCGCGGCAGATCAAGGTGTGGGTGTATAACAGCCAGAACGCGACCCCCGACGTGCAGCGTGTCAATCAGCTCGCCCGGAGCGCGGGGATCCCGATCACCACGATCACCGAAACGCTCTCCCCGGCGTCGGATACCTTCGAGCAATGGCAGGTCGCCGAGCTCCAAAGCCTCCAGCAGGCTCTCCACACGGCAACCGGCCGATGAGCATCACTGCGGCCGCCGCCGCCGGCGGGGCGAACGCCGGCTCAGGCGAGTACGCGACCGTGCCGGCGATGACCGCCACGTCGGTCCTCCGGCTTGAGGCGGCGCAGGCCCGCGTCGGTGGCCGGGTGATCTGGAGTGATGTAAGCATCACGATTGCCGCCGGCGAGTTCACCGCGATCCTCGGACCCAACGGATCGGGAAAGACGACCCTGTTGCGAGTGCTGCTCGGCGAGTTGCGGCTCGCCGCGGGCAGCGTGTCGGTGCTGGGGCACGCGCCGGGGGCGGTCAGCCGCGAGATCGGTTATCTCCCGCAGCGGCGTCACTTCGACGCGAGTATCCGGATCCGCGGCATCGATCTCGTCCGGCTGGGACTCGACGGCGAGCGGTGGGGGCTTCCGGTGCGACGTACCGGGGGCGACCGCGTCGATGAGGCGATCGCGCTGGTCGGCGCCAGCGAATATGCAGCCCGGCCGATCGGCCGGCTCTCCGGCGGCGAGCAGCAGCGATTGCTGATCGCCCAGGCGCTGGTCAGCCGCCCGAGTGTGCTGATCCTCGATGAGCCGTTGGACAGCCTTGATCTGCCCAATCAGACCGCGGTCGCGGCGCTGCTTGACCGGATCGGCCGCGAGCAGCAGGTCAGCGTGTTGCTCGTCGCTCACGACGTCAACCCGCTTTTGTCCTACCTTGACCGTGTGGTCTACTTCGGCGCCGGACACGCCGCCGTCGGCACCCCGCGGGAGGTGATCACGGCCGAGACGTTGAGCCGGCTTTACGGCCTTCCGATCGAGGTTCTCAGCACCGCCGACGGCAGGCTGTTCGTGGCCGGCCTGCCCGAAGCCCCCGCTCATCACTCAGACCGCCACGAGCACCACTAGCCATGCTGGGCACGGCAGGTCTTTCCGTAGATCTGGTGTCAGATGTTCAGCAGCTGACTACCTATCCGTTCATGGTCAACGCCTTGGAGGCCGGGACGGTCGTGGCGATCATGGCCGGCGTGGTCGGGTGGTTCATGGTCCTACGCCGCGAGAGCTTCGCCGGGCACACCCTGTCGCTGATGGCGTTCCCCGGCGCCAGCGGAGCGCTGCTGATCGGCCTGCCCGCCGCCGTGGGCTACTTCACCTTCTGCGGCGCCTCCGCGCTGATTATCGGCAGCTCCGCAGGCGCGAGCGGCAGCGGCCGTCGCGGGGAGGAATCCGCCGTGACCGGAACCGTCCAGGCGTTCGGGCTGGCCTGCGGGTTTCTGTTCCTCAGCCTCTATCAGGGCGTGCTCTCGGGCTATGAGAGCCTGCTGTTCGGCGACTTTCTCGGAATCACCCGCGGGCAGGTGCTCACTTTGACGATCGTCGCCGTGCTCACGCTCGGATTCTTCGCAGTCGCCGGCCGGCGGCTGCTGTTCGCGTCCATCGACGAGCCGGTCGCGAGATCCCGCGGCGTTCCCGTGCGTCGGCTGGCGCTGGGGTTCCTGCTCGTGCTCGGCCTCGCGGTCGCGGCCACTGCACAGATCACGGGTGTCCTGCTCGTGTTCGCGTTGCTCGTCGCGCCCGCCGCGACCGCTCAACTGATCACCCCACGGATCGGCCACAGCCTTGCCCTAACCGTGATTCTCGGGGTCATGATCACCTGGATCGGCCTGGCGCTGGCCTATTTCTACAACTATCCCGTCGGCTTCTACATCACGACGGTCGCGTTCACCGTCTACGTCATCGTTCGCGCGGCTCGCGCGGCTCGCGCGGTGATCGACCGTTCGACGCGGCTGGGTCGACGCCAGCCGGTCGCCGAAGTGGGGGTCTGATGTTCGCGCACGAGTTCGTCCGCAACGCGTTTTTCGCCGGAACCGCGATCGCGCTCGCGTGCGGCCTGATCGGATACTTCGTCGTGCTCCGTGGTCAGGTGTTCGCCGGTGACGCCCTCTCCCACGTCGCCTTCACCGGCGCGCTCGCCGCCGCCGCCGCCGGAGTCGATACCCGCATCGGCCTCTTCGCCGGAACCATCGGACTCGCCATCATCCTCGGCGGCCTCGGTGACCGGTCTCGCGCCGACGACGTCACGATCGGAATCTTGTTCGCGTGGATCCTCGGGCTCGGTGTGTTCTTCCTGGCCCTGTTCAGCTCCGGAGCAGGTGGCGGCAACGGACTGCTGGGCGCGCGCACACTGTTCGGGTCGATCTTCGGATTGAGCGCCGCTGACGCCCGGCTCGCCGCCGGGACCGCCGCCGCGATCATCATCGTCCTGTTGGCCATCGCGCGCCCGTTGCTGTTCGCCAGCGTCGACCCGGCTGTCGCCGCCGCGCGCGGTGTGCCTGTCCGGGCGCTCGGACTCCTGCTCCTCGGGCTGGTCGGCGCGACCACGGCCGAAGCGACCCAGGCAATTGGGGCTCTCCTGCTGCTCGGCCTGATCGCCGCCCCTGCCGGGGCCGCACAACGACTCACCCCAAACCCCTACCTCGCTCTCGGCCTCTCAGCCGCCCTCGCCGTCCTCTCCACCTGGGTCGGTCTGACGCTCAGCTACCTGATCCCCCAGCTTCCCCCGAGCTCCGCGATCATCGCCGTCGCCAGCGCGACCTACCTGCTCGCGTTCCTCGCCACCACCAACCTCCGCACTTTCAAGCCGCAGCTACGCGCCGCAGCGATCCGCGGGACTGAGAATTAGACTGAGACCATGGTGCAGACAACCCCCCAGAACTGGGCCGACCACGCGCAGCAGATCCTTGCCCAAGCCAAGCACCACACCGGCGCGGCCCGCCGAGCCCTGCTCGAGCTCCTCGACTCCCAAACCTGCGCGCTGTCAGCCATCGAGATCGAAGACGCTCTTCGTACCGGCGACCGACCCGTCGGACGAGCCAGCATCTACCGCATCCTGGACGAGCTCGAACGGCTCAACCTCGTCCAAAAAATCCAAGTCGGCCAGACCATGGCCCGCTACGAACCGATCCGCACCGGCGCCGGACACCACCACCACCTCGTCTGCGACCGCTGCGGAACGATCACACCATTCACCGATCCCGGTCTCGAAACCGCGATCCAAAAACTCAGCCGCCGAGTTCCAATGCACGTCGCCGAACACGAAATTGTGCTCCACGGCGCCTGCCAAGACTGCCGTTGATACGCCGCCAAACCGTTGGTGTCAGATTGAGGCGCCGAACCCCCGAAGCGGCACCTGCGTCCGGAGGGAAGGAATCAGGGCTCGGTCCGACCGGCGGCGAGTCACCTCAGGCCGCGCGAGCGTCGCCAGCGTGCCGTCGACGGTCTTGGCGGCGGTGTCACCTGCCTCGACAGCGTCGGCGAGGTCGGCGACGATCTCGTGGGTGCGCTCGACAGTCAGCTCAGCGAGCGTGAGATGAGCGAGAGCGGGCAGCAGGCGTTTGCGGCCGTGGATCTCATAGCCAGTCCAAGTGCCGGCTTCGAGACAAGGGCGGCGTTGGGCGAGCCAGCGTTGCCAGTAGGCCCCGAACGTCTCCTTTGTGTGGCGCACCTCGCCAGGCTCCACCTATTCGATCAGCCGCCGCCGCGGCATTGCGGGCTCCACGCTGGCTCGCGAGCCGCGCTTGGAGGTCTGCGTGCCGTCGCTGCGGCGATTGACGAAGCGCCAGCGCACATCCGCCTGGGTCTCAGACGAGGAAACGCCGCCGTATTCGCCCGAACTCGACGCTGTCCGGGCGGCGGGGGAGACCTCGGCGAGTGCGGCGTCGAACGCATGTGCTGCCTCCTCCGGACATTAAGCGGCTGGACCGTTGGCGGCCGGCGGCGTCACGCCCGCGCAATGGACCATGCCACCCCTGGCGCTGCTCCCGCCCGCGCTGGTCAACCGGACGCCGAACAGCGATGCTTGACCATGCGGGGCTACCGGCTCGCTCGGTCGTCCTGCTGGCCATCAAAGCAACTCGGCGGTGGATGACCGGAAGCATCGACCGGCGAGCTTGACGACGGTGGTTAGGCGAGCTTCAGGGGACCGCTGCGTACGGATCGATTCGGTAGACCAGCGATGCGATGGAAACCGTCGGCGATGTCCGCGGACTTCTTCCCGCGTAGAGGACGAGCACCGGGCTCAGTGGCGTGCCTTCAATCGCCTGGATCAGATCCTTGATGACCCCGGGGTCGTCGAGCGGCGCTGGCGTCAGGCCGGCAGATCTGAGAATGTCATTGGCTCGGCGTGTGGTCAGGGCGGGCTTGCGCAGCCGTTTGATTGCCTTGGCCAGCGCCTCCTCATCAAGCTTGAGGGATAAATCGGCCTCGGCGGCAAAGTCGTCGTGGTCGGCCACGTGGTCGGCCCACCTGATCTTGACCCCCGAGCCGATCTCGGTGTTGTCGTCGCTGCTGTTCGTCATCCTCCGATCGTGGCAGGCCTCAGCCCCACCGCGCTCGGCGGGCATGGTGCCTCAGTGCGGTCCGGTCAGGGCTGCGAGCGGTCTGGCTTCGTATCGGACTGGAGCTTGCCCGACGCCGCGATGCGAGCGGTCGCGTCGCCACCGCTGCCGCGCAAGATTACGGCACACCCGACGGCAATCCCCGCGCCGATCAGCGGCCCGGCGAGGTACACCCAGTAGGCCGTCCAATCGCCGCTGACCAGCGCAGGTCCGAAGGAGCGCGCGGGGTTCATCGACGTGCCGCTCACCGGGGCCGCCCACAGGCCGGCGAGGGCGATGTAGCCCCCGACCGCGAGCGCGCCGATCGTGCCGACGTTCTGCGCCGCCGACGCGGTTCCCAAGATCACGCTGACGAGCGCCGCCGTGAGCACAATCTCCATCAGGAATGCCTGCCACGCGTGATATTCCGGGCCTGGGAGCGTCGCGCCGAGGTGCTTGACGTTCCCCAGCAGGGCGAGGAGGAACAAGCTCGCGAGCGTGGCTCCCAGCGCCTGCGCGGCAACGTAGCCGGGCACGCGCTTCCAGGGAAAGTCACCGCGCAGAGCAAACGCAAGCGAGACGGCGGGGTTGAGGTGGGCGCCGGAGACCGCACCCATGAACAGGATGATCGCCATCACCATCAGGCCGGGGGCCACCACAGCGGCGGACAGGCTGATCTGCCCCTTGGCGTGCAAAAGGCCGCCACCGGCAGCGACGAGGACGAGAAAAAAGGTGCCAAGGACCTCTGAGAACAGCCTGCGGTATTCCAGGCGTGGATCGTGGAAGTCGCGGCGCGAGCCGAACTCGAGCATCGACAGATGCTGCGCCCGATCTGGGTCATGGGCCTGAAGAGCGTGACGGTCGGGCATTTTGCTTCCGGAGGAGTCTGTCATGCCTGCACGCAGCGGCTGTTCTTACGTAACGCGCCGAAGACGTCCGTCAGGGGCCGGGGACGCGTCTGCGGGGGCTTGGCGCCTGGCGTCGGGGCCGTTGACTGCGAGCTCCAGCGACGTGCGCGTAACGACCGTTCGTGGTTGCCTAGTT
>JALYZB010000289.1 GCA_030945945.1 Actinomycetota bacterium
GATGTAGACCGCGGTGAAGAGGCCTCCAATCGTGCCCGCGCTCCAGAGGACCCAGTCGATGTCAACCGCGGCATGGATTCCGATCAGGGATTTGCCGACCAGCAGCGCGCCGCCGCCGACGGTCGTCAGCGCCATCGGCGGGGCCCCGTAGAACTGCGCCATGTTCGCATTCTGGGCGTGGCTGCGGGCCACCTGCGGATGGCGTATCCAGTGCGCGCCGACGGCGACGCTGACCACGACCAACATTACGGCCGCGATGATCCACACAACCAGAGCGAAGACGTGCAGCCGGTGAGCAACGAACGGGAGGGTGGCGGCTGCGTTGGCCACGATCCCGGTGCCCATGATCGACGCGAACCAGTTGGGTCCCACGAAGCTGACTGCGTCCGCCGGGGAGTCCAAGGAGGACAGCAGCGAGGGCAGGTTCCGCAGGCCCCAACGCCGGCCGGTGCGCCCGGAGGGCGTGGCCTCACGTGATTTGGTCGAGCGGTTAGTTCCGGTGTCGGGCGCGGAGGGCATGCTGGCTTCCTTTCGTGACGTTGGGCGTTTGGCCCGGCCATCGGTATGCGCCGCGTTGGCGTCACGCCGAGGGTTCGGTGGATGTGGTGCTCCAATCGGAGTGTGGACGAGTTCGTGGTGGGAGCTGTGGGTCAGCCCGGGCGCGGACGCGCCAGGCCTGTGTGCGGCGATGCGGGCCGCGGCATCTCTGCCGGGCGCCGGCAACTCGTCTCTGGTGCTCCTCGATGGTCGCGCCAAAGCCGCGGTGCTTCCAGTTCTCTTGCGCTGTGTTCGATTCCTGACCGGAATCAGGAGAGGCAACCGGAGCTTCCGCTACGGGACCATCGGCGCTCAGTGGCGACGGTACTCATAGCCCCGCAGCCGGGTGGGTCTCCAGCCAGCTCCAGAACCGCCGAGCCAGGCCGGTGGGCGGCCTGCGCCGGAGGTGGACAGCTCGGAGCTCCCGCGTGAGGTCGAGGTCGCGTACCCGGATCGATCGCAGGGTGCCGTCGCGTTGCTCAGCCTCGATCGCCAGGGGGAGAGCAGCGAGAAGCCGTTGCCGGCCAGCGCGCGCTTGACGCTCTGGGTGCTGGCGGCCTCCAACGTGGGCACGAGCTCGATCCCGGCGCCTGCGAGCGCGGCCGTCGCGACGGCGCGCGTCCCTGAGCCGGCTTCGCGGGTGTGGTAGGGCTCGCTGCTCAGCTCAGCCGCCGCGACGGAGCGGCGTCGTGCCCAGCGATGTTCGGCGGCGATGACCACGACGATCTCGTCGCGGTGCACCGTCAGCGATCGGTGTCCAGCGAGCGCGTCGAGGCCTTCGACAAACCCGATCTGTGCTTCGCGTTCTCGCACGGCCGTCAGTACTCCAGGGGAGTTGTCGACCTCAACCTGAGCGCGCATACGGGGATGTTGGAGCTGGAATCCGGCCAGCCAGGCCGGGAGCAGGAGCTCACCGATGGTGTGGCTGGCCGCCACGACCAGCGTCTGGCGAGACTGGTCGCGGTGTTCGGTGACGGCGTCCTGGGCGCGTTGGAGTGCGGCGAGCGCCTGCTTGGCCTCGGGGTACAGCAGCCGACCCGCCGTCGTGGGTCGCACCCCGAAGCGGCCACGGTCAAACCGCGACACCCCGAGGCGGCGCTCAAGCGCCTGCAGGCGCTTGGTGACGGCCGACTGGGTGAGATCCAGCGCGTCGGCCGCGCCGTGCACGCTAAAGGCCTCCATGGCAGCGACGAACGCCGCCAGCTGACTGCTGGCCAGCGGGTTGGCGTCGGTCACGCTCACGACCTCATTTGTCCCGCATCAGCCCACACATCCAGCAAACCGCCGCTGCGCCGCCGCCTCACCGAGCGGCTTCAGAGTCAGCTCTACGCTGGCGCGCATGCATCCAGTCGATCCCGACGCAGCCGCAGCCACCAGCGAGAACGTCCCCGGTTGCTCGGCGGGGTCGGGCGAACCGTCTGAGCTTGATCTCGTCACCCGGGCGATCGTCGACTGCGATCGCTGTCCACGACTGGTCCGCTGGCGCAAAGACGCCGCCGCAACCCGCCCTCGCGCGTTCGCCGACGATGCGTATTGGGCGCGACCCGTCCCCGGCTTCGGTGATCCCAACGCCAGGCTCTACGCGCTCGGCATGGCCACGGCGGCCCACGGCGGCAACCGCACCGGACGAGCGTTCACCGGCAATTCATCGGCCACCTGGCTGATGGCAGCACTTTACCGAGCAGGACTCGCCAATCAGGCGGGCTCCACCCACCGCGGTGACGGACTCAAACTGCACGAGGTCTGGATGGGATCCGCGGTTCGCTGCCCCCCACCCAAGAACCGCCCGACCGCCACCGAACGCGCAAGCTGCCTGCCGCATCTCAGAGCCGAGCTCGATGTGCTGCCGGAGCTGCGTGTGGTGATGACGCTGGGCCAGTTCGCCTGGCGATGCGCGGTCGACCTCCTGGCCGACCGACCCTTTTCGAAGTTCGCCCACGGCGCCGAGTGCCAGGCGCGCGACGGCCTGACGATCCTGGCCAGCTATCACCCAAGCCCCCAGAACACCAACACCGGACGACTGACCGCCGCCATGCTCGACGACGTTCTGCGGCGAGGGCGGGAGTTGGCCAATATCCCCTGACGATGTCCAGCGACCGCGGGACGGTCAGCCCGGTGCGACGCGCACAGGCGTCAGGCCGCCGGCGGCGAGTGGTCCGCCGAGCGCCCCTCCGCCGAAGAGGATCGTGATCGCTCCGACGGAGAAGGACCAGCGCGAGGATGATCAGGCCGAGGCGAAGCTCGATCGCATCGCCGATGCCGGCTGCGTGCAGACGGGTTCGGTAGCGTCGCTCTGGTCGGGCTCGGAGGCGTTCTGCTCGTCGAAAAGCTCGCGGCCTGACACCCCGCGTCAATAGCTCTCATCGCAACGTACGTTAGGGTGAATGGCATGGCTGTCGATCGCTGCGACCTCCTATGCCTTGACCTCCTAAAGGCCGAAGTGATCCGCCGAACGCTCGATGCGGAGCTGATCACCGCCGCCGCGGCTCGCGCCGGCGCGTTGGCCGACGCCACTCGGATGACGATCGCGGTGGCGTTGCGCGGCGAGAAGGAGCTGTGCGTGTGTGATCTCTCCTGGATCACCGGGCGGGCGGAGAACCTCGTTGGCCATCACCTCCGTGCGCTGCGGGCCGCCGGTCTCGCCGATTCGCGGCGGGCGGGGAAGATCGTGTTCTACTCGCTCACCCCGGTCGGGCAGGAACTGCTTGACACGCACCTCTCCGGCGGCCGGGTGGCGCGATGACTGCGCTCGCGGAGCTTGCGGTTGTGCGGGTCGCATCGAGCTCCACCGCCAGGCCGGCCCACGAGCTCGAGCGCGAACGACTGATCGGCCGCGCGAAGGCGCTGTCGTGGCTGAGTCTTGGGTGGATGGCGGTCGAGGGCGCCGTTGCGGTCACCGCGGCGCTGATCGCTGGGTCGGTGGCGCTGTTGGGATTCGGATCGACTCCGCGATCGAGGGTCTCGCGTCAGTGATCGTGATTTGGCGGTTCACCGGCAGCCGGCGCGTTTCGCAGTCAGCTGAGGATCGGGCACGGCAGCTCGTCGCGATCAGCTTTGTCCTACTTGCGCCCTATGTCGCCCAGGACGCCATTCGCGCGGTGATCTCAGGTACGCGCCCGTCGATCAGCTGGGTGGGGATCAGCTTGTCGTGTCGAGCATGGTGGTGATGCCACTGCTCGGAAATGCGAAGCAGCGCATCGGGGAGAGCCTCGGATCGGCCGCAACAGCCGGCGAGGGAGCGCAGAACCGTTTGTGCGCCTACATGGCAGCCGGCGTCCTGGTCGGCCTACTGGCCAACGCGATGTTCGGTGCGTGGTGGCTTGATTCGGTGGTCGCGGTCGGGATCGCCGCGCTCGCCGCGCTCGCCGGGCAGAGGGTCGCGAGACGTGGCGTGGTGAGGGATGCTGCGCGCGCTGCCACATACGGTGGCGGACGGCATGTCGGACTGCTGCGACGATGCACGGGGCGGGGGATGACCGCGGCCAGGCACGAGTTGCCGGTGGCGCCCGCCGGCTGCGGGCTGGACAACCCAAGCCTGACGGTGCAGCTCGATCGCTACAGGCAGCTGGGAACCACGGCCGCCAGCATCACCAAGCGCGGACTGGTGCTGGAGGTGTGCTTCGATGCCGAGCTTGACGTGGAGCTGCTGCAGGAGACGCTCGCGGTCGAACGGCAGTGCGGCGGCTTCTTCACGCTCGACTACGACGCCACGGACCGACGCCTCTCCATCAGCGTCGACGGACCCGACCGACTCGACGCGCTCTTGGTGCTGCTCTCCGCGCTACAAGGCCAGGCGAGGCTGTTGCCGGCGCGCTGATCAACGAGATCGAGTCTGGCAGGAACAGCGGAGCTGCCCTGAGCGCGGTGACGTGGGGGTTCCGGATGATCCCCCAGAGGCTGCGGATCTCGCATGCCGGTCCCGACTTGACATGCATGCATGTGCATGACAGCATCGCCGCATGGGACAGGTTCATGGGGTCACCTCGCGTACTCGGGTTTCGTCTGAGGCTGCGCAGCAGGTGGCGCGGGTGATGGCGGGCCTTGGGACGGCGAGTCGGGTTCAGATTCTCGGTCGTCTGCGGGAGGGTGCGTGCAGTGTCGGCGAGTTGTGTAGCGCTGTGGCGATGGCCCAGCCGGCGGTTTCGCATCAGTTGCGGATCTTGCGAGATCTCAATCTCGTGGTCGGCGTCCGCACCGGTCGTCAGACGATTTACGGACTCTATGACCCGCATGTGGCGGTGTTGCTCGACGAGGCGCTGCGTCACATCGAGCACCTGACCGCGGGAGTAGCGGAGATTCCCCGGCCTGTCCCCCTATCGAATAATCAAGCGATGACTGGAGCGCGATGAGCGACGAACAGACCCACGAGACCGTTCATGTCCACGAGCACGAGCACGACGGCCAGACGCACGTGCACGCGCACACGACACACGATCACGAGCACGTCAAGCACGAGCACGAGCATTCTCATCACGGTGAGACGCATGCCCATCCCCACGTCCACCAAAAGGGCGTCGAGGAAGTCCACGAGCACCAGCACTAGACCCGTCCGCCGCGAGTGTGCGCTTGGCCCTTGGGCCCGGCGCCGCTCGCCGCCTGGCCGTGTGGCGGGTTAGTGGTGGTGCGGGGCGTCCTCTCCGCCATGCGCGTGGGGGTGTGAATGCACATGGTCGCCGTGGCTGTGCAGATGTTGATGGCCGCTTGACGCGTCGGGGGCCTGCTTCGCGCTGAGATCGCGGTGGTGGGCTTGGGTCTCGTCGACCTGGGCGTGTTCGTCGACGGGCAGCGAGCTTGGTGGCCGTGCCGCGCACTGCTCGCAGAGACCGACGATCGCAAAGTGGGTGAAGCGAGCCACGTACCCGAATTGTTGTTTGATCGTCTGGCGCAGCGGATCGAGCTGCTCGGGCGCCACGGCGGTCACTTCGGCGCACCGCTCGCAATAGAGGTACTCGACCTCATGGCGGCCAACGAGCACGTACAGGCCGGGCCCGTGGCCGAGGTGGACGTGCCGGATCAGCCCGTGGCGCTCGAGGACCTCGAGGTTTCGGTACACGGAGGACTCGTCGATCGAGAGCGTGTGTGCGAGGTGCACCGCCGATACCGGGCCGTCGGCGGCGAAGAACGCCTCGAGCACAAGTCGCCGGGGGGTCGAGAGGCGCATCCCACCGCCGCGGACCGCGTCGATCGCCTGCTCGATGGTGTCGAACATGAGCGGCGGGGTGTGCGCGGCGACTGTCATATCTGATCTCCGATCCGAATGGCCGCCCGTCGCGGGCGACCGTCACCTCGGAGCAATCTTAGATCGTGTTCAGGCGTCCACGTTCGCTGCCGACCTGACCGCCGCCCCCTTTTCCATCGCGCGCGTCCATCTCTCCTCGATCCGGCCGAGGCGCCAGATCGCCAGCGCGATCACCCACGTGGCGGCGAACATGCCGACGATGATGAACCCGGCCGTGTTGATGTTGACGGCCTGGAACCAATCGACAACCCCCCCGGTCAGTCCGAGCTTCGCCGTAACCAGGGCGACGATCTCGATCGTGCCGATGAACACCGCGACCACGACCGAGAGCCCGGTGATCGCGATGTTGTAATAGACCTTGCGGACGGGCTTTGAGAACGCCCAGCCGTAAGCGAAGTTCATGAACGACCCGTCGATCGTGTCCAGCAGCGACATGCCCGCGGCGAACAGGATCGGCAGGCAGAGGATCGCGTAGAACGGTATCCCGGCTGCCCCCGCGCTACCGGCGATCACCAGCAGCGAGACTTCGGTGGCGGTGTCGAACCCCAGGCCGAACAGCAGCCCGACCGGGTACATCTGCCACGGCTCCTTGATCTTGTTTATGTGCTTGCCGAACAAGCGGTTCATCAACCCGCGCGAGTTGAGCTCCTTCTCGAGCGCCGCCTCGTCGTACTCGCCGCGGCGCATGCCGAAGAAGATCTTCAAGATGCTGAAGAGGATGATGATGTTCAGGAACGCGATCAGGTAGAGGAACCCTCCCGACACGCCGGTGCCGATGATGTTGGTTGCCTTGTGCAGCGTCGACCCGGTGTTCCGCACTGGATCGGCGAGCGCCTTGACGCCGACCGCGATCAGGAACGCGAGTAGGAACACGATCGTCGAGTGCCCGAGCGAGAAGAAGAACCCGACGCTCAGCGGCCGCTTGCCCTCGGCCATGAACTTGCGCGTGGTGTTGTCGATCGCCGAGATGTGATCGGCATCGAACGCGTGTTTCAGACCGAACCCGTAGGCGGTGAAGCCGATCCCGATCGTAAACGCCCCCGTCGATCCGAGACTGAACTTCTGCGGCGCCACGACCAGGATCAGGACCCCGAACCCGACCACGTGCAACCCGGCGATCACCGCCACCATCCCACCGGCGTGACGCCACTCCCGCGGCGTCATCGACCCTTTGATCCGAACCCACCGAGACGCTTGCGGCGCAATCGGTACCGACGAAGCTTCCACGAAGTCATTCCTCTCGGCGCGCGATCGCCAGCCAAATCGGCCACCGCAAGTGCCGATAACCTATAGAGAGGCAATGGCTAATGCAACCGCCTAGTAATTTGAGGCAATTTGAAGTTCGGTTGACCGCGACATCGGCTGCGAACGCCGGACCGAGCCCGCTTGCCGCTCGCTCGGTCAGGAGACGCTTGGCGCGTTGAGTGGCTGGCTGGCGGCGAGCCGAAGGTGCTCGGTGTGGAAGACGGCCTCGTTGAGCAGCGCCGCGACATGGTCATCGTGCAGGGCGTAGATCACCTTGCGGCCGGTCCGTCGGCCGACGACGAGACCGAGTTGGCGCAGTAGCCGCAGCTGATGAGACACCGCCGATGGCTCCATGCCAACGGCGTCGGCGAGGTCGTTGACCGCGCAGGCGCTTTCCCGCAGGCGTCCGAGGATGCGGACCCGGCTCGGGGTCGCCAGGGCCTGCATCGTGGCGGCGACCGCCTCGGCTGTGGGTCCGTCGATGTGGGCCGGGGGCGGGAGCTGAGCGTGCACGCCGTGTGCCATTCCCCAATGATGCCACGGCCCCCGCTCGCTTGCTAGCCTGAACAGTCCATCATGCATTCTCCGTGCGGTGATCACCGATGACGTCCCACTGGTCAGCGGGGCGACCGGTACTCGCCAAGGCCGGCCATGCCTGCGCCACATGTGCGCGCGAGGTTCGGAGCTTCTCCGGACGCTACCGAGAGTTCCTGACTGAGCCCGGGACACTGTTCACACTGGCCGCGTTCGTGCTGCTCGTAGTAGCGATCGCGGTGCACCCGGATGGGGCGGTCTCAGACACGCATCGGCGAAGCGTGTTCTATCTCGCGTCGGCGCTCGCCGGCTCGCTATACATCTGGTTCTCGGCGCTCCAGGGGATCCGCGAGCGCGATTTCACCGCCGATATCCCGGTTTCGGTCGCAACGATCGCGGCAATCGCGGTCGGCTACTACTCGGCTGCTGCCGTCGTGGCGGTGCTGCTGCTGGCCGGCGGGATGCTTGAGGAGTTCGTCGCCGCGCGCGCCGGTCGCGCGCTCGACGCGCTCGCCAGCCTGCTGCCGGGCCGGGTGACGATTCGCCGGAGCGGAAATTGGGTCGAGGTTGATCTGGACGAAGTGGTGGTCGACGACGTGGTGCTCGTGCGTCCGGGTGACCGGATCCCGGTCGACGGCGAGGTCCTTCACGGCACCGCGTCGGTCAACCAGGCCGCGATCACCGGGGAAAGCATGCCAGTCGACAGGACCGGCGGCGACGGAGTGTTCGCCGGAACGCTGACGAGCCTCGGTGCGCTCGAGATCCGCGCGACGAAGGTCGGCGCCGAGACGACACTCGGTCAGATCCGACGAATGGTGCAAGACGCCCAGCAGGCGAAGGCGCCGATCGAGCGGGTGCTCGACCGCTACGCCAAGCTCTACACGCCAATCGCGCTCGTGCTCGCCGCAGCGCTCTGGATCATTACCGGCGAGGCGTCGCGAGCGATCACGATGATGATCGTGTTCTGCCCCTGCGTGATGGTGCTCGCCACCCCAACCGCACTGGTTGCCTCGATCGGTAACGCCGCGCTGCGGGGAACCCTGGTCAAGCAAGGCGCCACGATCGAGGCGATGGACAAGATCGACACCTTCTGCTTTGACAAGACCGGCACTCTCACCCACGGCGAGCCGCGCCTGCAGCACACCGTCGTCCTCAACGGACTCACCGATGCGGAAATACTCCGGCTGGCGGCAAGCGCGGAGAAGTTCTCCGAGCACCCGCTCGGACGAGAGATCGTCAACGCCGCCCTCGCGCAGCACCTCGCCGTCCATGATCCAGAGCGCTTCGAGGCGCTCCCCGGCCTCGGTGTGCGCGCACACACCAGTGGACAGACGGTCCTGATCGGACGCCCGACCCTGCTGGCCGAACACGGCGTGGCGATCACCGATCAACTCCGCACCCGCGCCGACGAGCTCGCCGCGCCCGGAGCAACCGTCGTCGGTGTCGCGATCGACTCGCAACCCGCCGGGCTGCTCGCATTCCAGGACACGCTGCGCTCAGACGCCAAAGCCGTCGTCGCGCGTCTGAATGCGCTCGGCACGCGAACCGGTGCTGATCACCGGTGACAACCACCCAACCGCGCAACGGATCGCCGCCGAGCTCAGGATCGCCGAAGTCCACGCCAACATACTCCCAGCCCAGAAGGCAGCAATCGTCACAGACCTCCAACGCCAAGGCCGGCGCGTCGCGTTCGTCGGGGACGGTGTCAACGACGGGCCTGCGCTCGCCGTCGCCGACGTCGGAATCGCCATGGGCCACGGCGGCACCGACCTCGCGATCGAAACCGCCGACATCAGCCTGCTTGCCGACGAACTCTCCCGCCTACCACACCTCCTCGACCTCTCACGCGAAGCGCTGAAAGCGATCCGCCAGAACCTCGCGTTCTCTCTCGGCGTCCTCGGCATCGCCGTCGCGCTCACGATCCCCGGGATCCTCACCCCGATCAGCGGCGCCCTGCTCCACGAACTCTCCTCGATCCCCGTGATCGCCAACTCCGCCCGACTCATCACCCGCCGCGGCTGATCGGCGCGACTACGAGTCCGCTGCCAACCACTCAGCTCAGTGGGCTCGATACCCGCACTCTGCGCCTCCTCATTACAGACGCGGAGGGCGAGTCAGTCGAGCACACTGAGCCGGCTGATCCCCAGTGGCCGCAGGGGTGCAGGGCGGGCCGATAGCTGATAGCCGAAAGCCGAAAAGCCGAGAGCCGAAGCCGCATTCCGGCAGCCGTAACGCGCCGAAGACGTCCGTCAGGGGCCGGGGACGCGTCTGCGGGGGCTTGGCGCCTGGCGTCGGGGCCGTTGACTGCGAGCTCCAGCGACGTGCGCGTAACGACCGTTCGTGGTTGCCTAGTT
>JALYZB010000320.1 GCA_030945945.1 Actinomycetota bacterium
TGGGCGTGGAAGTCGGGCAGCCGCAGGTCGCGCAGCAGCAGACCACCGTTGGCATGCGGATTGGCGCCCATCCGCCGGGCACCCTGGGGCGCCAACTCGGCGAGCTCGGCGATCAGCCGGCCGTCATCGTCAAACAGCTCCTGCGGTCGGTAGCTGCGCATCCAGGCTTCGAGCTGCCCGACGTGCTCGGGGTGCGCTGAGTCGACCAGCAGCGGCATCTGGTGAGAGCGGAACGTGCCCTCGATCGGCACGCCGTCAACGACTTTCGGTCCGGTCCAGCCCTTGGGTGAGCGCAGGATGATCATCGGCCACCGCGGACGCGTCGGATCGTCGTGCTCCCGTGCGTTGCGCTGGATCTCGCCGATCTCCTCGATCACCGTTTCCAACGTCTCGGCCATCAGCCGGTGCATCCTTTCGGGGTCGTCGCCCTCGACGAAGTGCGGCGTCCACCCGCATCCGCGGATGAACTGCTCGAGCTCCTCGCGTTCGATCCGCGCCAGCACCGTCGGATTGCTGATCTTGTAGCCATTGAGGTGCAGGATCGGCAGGACCGCCCCGTCGCTGACCGGGTTCAGGAACTTGGTTGACTGCCACGCGGTCGCCAACGGGCCGGTTTCGGCCTCACCGTCACCAACCACGCACGCGACGATCAGCTCGGGGTTATCAAACGCCGCGCCGAAGGCATGGCTGAGCGAGTAGCCCAGCTCGCCGCCCTCGTGGATCGACCCCGGGGTCGTCGGCGCGACGTGGCTCGAGATGCCACCCGGAAACGAGAACTGGGTAAACAGCCGCTTCATCCCGAGCTCATCCTGGCTGACGTTCGGATAGATCTCGCTGTAGCTGCCCTCGAGGTAGGTGTTGCCGACCAGCGCCGGGCCGCCGTGCCCCGGACCCGCGACATAGATCATGTCCAGCTCATGCCTGGTGATCACCCGATTCAGGTGCACGTAGATGAAGTTCTGGCCCGGCGTCGTCCCCCAATGCCCGACCACCAACGGCTTGAC
Organism: Actinomycetota bacterium; assembly: GCA_030945945.1. Next base: position 1,005 of record JALYZB010000320.1, read on the forward strand.
ATCCGACAGCTCAAGCGGCCGCTTCAACAGCGGGTTGTCGTACAGATACAGCTGGCCGACCGACAGATAGTTCGCCGCGCGCCAGTAACGGTCCATCCGATCCAACAGCTGCCCGGACAGACGAGCCCGAGCCGACGCGGGCGGCCGCTCCGCCGGCAACCTCTCGGGCGCCACCACGACAGACGGATGGCCATTTGCAGTCGTCATGACGAAACCAGCTCTCCGTTGGTGGATGGCGTCGGCACGGCAGGCGGGGTCGGAAGCTCCGCGGCGGCTTTGGTCTCGCGAGCCAGGAACGCGCCCAGCTCTCCGATCGTGCTCATCAGCGGCGCCGGGAACACGACCGTCGAGTTCTTATCCACTGCGACCTCGACCAGGGTCTGCAGGTTGCGCAACTGCAACGCCAGCGGATGGGCCATCATGATGTCCGACGCGTTGGCCAGCTCCCCAGCGGCCAGCGCCTCGCCCTCGGCGGCGATGATCTTCGCGCGCTTCTCGCGCTCGGCCTCGGCCTGGCGGGCCATCGCACGCTGCATGCTCTCAGGCAACTGGATGTCTCGCAGCTCGACGACGGTGACCTCGATCCCCCACTCTTCGGTCTGCACGTCGAGGATCTGCTTGATGTTCTCGTTGATCGCGTCCGTTTCAGACAACGCCTCATCCAACGTGTGACGCCCCACCACGGCGCGCAGCGTCGTCTGCGCGATCTGATCGATCGCGGCCTGGACGTTCTCGATCGCGATCACCGACCGGATCGGATCCTTGACCCGGTAGTAGGCGACCGCCGAGACGTCGATGCTGACGTTGTCCTTGGTGATGATCCCCTGAGACTGGATCGGCCTGGTGATGATCCGCAGCGACACGCGATGGATGCGGTTGACCAACGGCACGACGAACATCAGCCCCGGTTCGCGCGCTTTGCCCTCGACCTTCCCGAGCTTGAACACGACGGCGCGCTCGTACTGCTTGATGACATAGGCTCCGAACATGGTCACGCCTCTCTTGCTGGGGTAATGCCGGATCGGTTGAGCGTCAGTGGCGAGCCGCTGGCACTGTGCGTGGCTCTCATGTGATCCCGGCCGTAGGCTGGGCGCGCTCGGCCCATTCGTGACGCTCCTTGGCCAGAGCCGCGGACGGGATGACCAGCACAGGGCGGTCGGCGTGATGCAGGACCGCGTGCGAAACGCTGCCCAGCAGCAATGACTTGACCCCGCCGAGCCCTCGCGTCCCCAAAACGATCACGCCGGCGTCCAGATCGGCCGCTTCGGCGAGGATCACAGCGGCGATGTCGTTGTCTCGATTGACGACCCTGGGCTGCGCGACCAGTCCAGCGGCCGTGGCTCGCTGCACGCCGTTGGCGGCGGTGTCAACCGCCGTCTGCTTGATCGCGGCATCACCAGCACCGGCATCGTCGTAGAAGCCAATCATGCCCACGCCGACGGCGGCGTGGCGGGTCATCGTTTCCAGGATCGTCTCCCAGATCACCAGCACCGTCGCCTCACTGCCAGCCATCAGCAGCCCAGCCTGGTCGATCGCCGCCTGCGCGTCAGCAGACCCGTCATAACAAATGAGGATCATGATGCCGGCGCTCCTTGGCGCAGCCGCGACAGACAGCAGGCGTACGCAGTTCGGTCGGCCTGACCGGGCACTTCCCCAACACAGTTCATGGACTCCGACTCCTCAGGCGTTGACTAGCGATCACCGCGAAGAGGTGTCGCACACGCCGGCCGAGTCGCTAAAGCCGGAACCGCATAGCCCGCCAAAGGTTGAAGCGAAGCTGCAACTGATCGTACTCTGTGCGGCCAGGTGCGCTGTAGCCGTCCTGGTAACTGCCGCTAGGATCTACGGTGGGGTTCCACACCGGGACGGGACTGACCACCTGCGCGTTCTGATCGCCAACGAGCGCAAGGATCGTCTCGCGCTCGTCGTCCCGATCGTGGCCGCGCTCGGCCACGAGGTCATCGCCCGCGAGATCGAAGTCGCTGACGTCGGCGCCGTCACCGCTCGGGAACGACCCGACGTCGCGCTCGTTGGACTCGGCGCCAGCTCACAGCACGCGCTTGACCTGATCGACAAGATCGTCCGCGAGGCCGCCTGCCCGGTCATCGCCCTCCTACATGCGCCCGATCCCGGATTCGTCAAGGAAGCCTCCAAACGCGGCGTGTTCGCGCACATCTCAGACGACGACGTGCAGGACTGGCAGAGCTCGATCGACATCGTCCTGCGCCGCTTCGCCGAGTATCACGATCTCGAGGACGCGTTCGGCCGTCGCGCGCTGACCGAGCGCGCGGAGAGCATTCTCATGGAACGCCACGCCATCGACGAGGCCGCCGCGTTTGAGATGCTGCGCGACCGGTCACGCATCGACAATCGCAAACTCATCGACCTGGCCGCCGCGGTCGTCGACGGCCACCGCCTGCTTCCAAAGCAACCCCAAGCTCCCCTCCCGTCCTAGAGCCGGCATCGAAGTACAGTGGGTGGTCGCGGGTGACT
>JALYZB010000349.1 GCA_030945945.1 Actinomycetota bacterium
CGGGCGTGACCCCTGGCTCCGACAGCGCATCTCCCCCACCCGCGGTCCACGCCCGGCGCCTGACCGCGCAGCTGCTTGCGGGACGACCGGCCCACGATCCGGTGGCGGTGTGCGAGCGGCTGCTCGCCGTCCAGGGCCAGGATCCGCGAGGCGCACGGCTGGCGATCCGGGCCCGCACCCACGGGGTGAGCGCCGCCGACGTGGACCGCGCCCTGACCGAGGACCGATCGCTGCTGATCACGTGGTGCAACCGCGGAACGCTGCACCTCGTGCGCAGCGAGGACTACCCGTGGCTGGCGCTGCTGAGCACCCCGCAGCTGCGGACCTCCAACTCCACCCGACTGGCCCAGGAGGGGCTGGCCCCGGCGGGGATCAAGCGGGGCCTGAGGGTGATCGAGCGTTCGCTGGTCTCAGAGGGGCCGCTCACGCGCGCCCAGCTCGGCCACGCGCTTCAGCGCGCCGACGTGCCGATCGCCGGCCAGGCGATCATCCAACTGCTGTTCCGGGCCGCGATCGACGGGCTGATCGTCCGCGGGCCGATGATCGGCCGTCAGCACGCCTATGTGCTTGTCCGCGACTGGCTGCCCGACCCGGGCCCGATCGACCGCGACGTTGCCCTCGCCGAGCTGGGCCGCCGTTACCTGGCCGGCCATGGGCCGGCGTCTGAGCGTGACCTGGCTCGCTGGGCGGGCGTCCCGTTGCGCGATGCGCGGGCGGGGCTGAGCGCGATCGCCCGCGAGCTGGTTCAGCGGCCCGACGGGTTGGTGGAGCTTGCCTGCGGCGTGCGTCGAGCCGCTCGGTTGCCGGCACCACGACTGCTCGGGGCCTTCGAGCCGGTCCTGCTCGGCTGGCAGTCGCGTGCGGCGGTGCTCGGCGAGCACGCCGCGCCGGTTGTCAGCGGTGGAATCTTCCGGGGGTTTGCGATCGTGCAGGGGCGCGCGGTCGCAGTGTGGGCGATCCGCAACGGACGAGTCCTGATCGAGCCCTACGTGCCGGTATCCGACGAGGTCGCCGGCGCGCTGGAGCGCGACGCGGACGCGGTGCTGGCGTTCCTCGGACTGGGTCAGGCGCCGGCGTCAGAAGGCTGAGCGTCGGGGGCCGTCGTGGCCCCCACTCCGGCCCGCGCGTCCCCGGCCCGCAGCAGCCGGTCGCGCAGCTCCTGCTCGAATTCGGCTGAGGGATCGAAACCTTCGATCTCGGGCAGCTCGGCGGCCGAGCCGAGCCCGAACAGCTTCAGGAACAGCTCGGTGGTCCGGTACAGCACCGCGCCGAACGGCGAGCGGCCCGCCTCCTCGATGACGCCGCGCTCGAGCAGCGTGGCGGCGGCGGACTCGGCGCTGACACCGCGGATCCGGGCGATCTCGGGCCGCGAGACCGGCTGCAGGTAGACGATGATCGCCAGCGTCTCAGCCTGCGCGGGGGTCAGCGGAGGCGTCCGGGGCCGAGCCAGCAGCCGCCGGGCCGCCGGCTCAACGTCGGGGTGGGTGCTGAGCACGTATCCGCCCGCCAGCTGGCGGACGACGAAACCGCGGCGCTGCACGTCATAGTGCTCGCGCAGGGCGAGCAGCGCGGTCACGACCTCGTCAACCTCGGCCCCGGTCGCGTCGGCGAGGGCCTCGGGTGTGACGGGGTCCGAGCTGAGGAAGAGCAGGCCCTCGAGCGTGCGCTCGAGCTCGTCGGTCTCGGTGAGCACGCCACCGCCTCCGGCGATGCCGTTCATGCCGTCAGCCTCGTGAGCGTCGCCATCCCGCCGGTGCCGGCGATCTCGATCTCGGCGAACGGCTCATCCTGGGTCCAGGTGGCCTCGCCCTGCTTGTGGAGCTCGAGCAGCGCGTACAGGGTGACCGCGACCGTGACCCGGTCGGCCTGAGCGACCGCCTCGCTGAAGGTAAAGACGCCACGACGCAGCAGCCGGCGAAGGTGGGCCAGGCGCTCGGCGACGGTCACCTTGTGGATCGTCACGTGATTGAGGTCGACCTTGGGGGGCAGCTGCAGCAGGCCGCCGATCGCGCGGGCCAGGACGGCCGGTGCGTAGACGGCGCGCGCATCGTGCAGCCGCGCCTTGCGCAGGTGCGCGGGTGGCGGGGCGGACCGGAAGCGATGCCCGGACTCGTGCTCGACAAGCCTCTGCAGGTGGGCGGCGGCCGCCCGGTAGCGATGGGCGTCGAGCAGCCGTACGAGCAGCTCCTCGGCGGCCTCGCCGGGGTCGAGCCCGACCTCCTCGATCTCCTCTCCGGGCAGCAGCAGCCGTGACTTGAGCTCGAGCAGGGCGGCGATGAGGACCAGGAACTCCGTCGCGGCCTCGAGGTCGAGCTCGCCACGGCGTTCGAGATGATCGACGTAGGTGATCACGACGTCGGCGAGATCGACCTCGAGCAGATCCACCTCCTCGCGGAGGATCAGGGTCAGGAGGAGATCGAAGGGACCGGCGAAGACGTCCAGATCCAGCTCGAGGTCCACGAGAGCCACGCGGTGACTCTAACTCCGGGGTCGGACCGCTCCCACTCCCATCGCCGTCCGCACGTCGGCCAGCGTGGCCGCGGCAAGCTCCCGCGCCTTGTCGGCTCCGGCCGCCAGCACCGCCTCCAGGCCGGCTTCGTCGGCGCGCAGGGCGTCGTAGCGCTCACGGACCGGGGCCAGGTAGCCGCTCACCTCGTCGGCGACCGCGGACTTGAATGCCCCATACCCCGCGCCCGAGAACTCCCGCTCGATCGCCTCTGGCTCGGATCCGCGCACGGCGGCGAGGATCTCGATCAGATTGGTGATCCCGAGCTTGCCAGGGCCGCGCAGGACCTCGCTGCCGGAATCGGTCACCGAGGAGCGGAACTTCTTGGCGATCTGGGCGGGCTCGTCCAGCACGTAGACCGTGCCCTGGACGCTGGACGCCGTCGTGGACATCTTGCGGTCGGGGGTCTGCAGGTCCATGATCCGCGCGCCGACGCTGGGAATCCGCGCCTCCGGGACGACGAGCGTTTCTCCGAAGCGGGCGTTGAAGCGCGCGGCGATATCGCGCATCAGCTCGACGTGCTGGCGCTGGTCATCACCGACCGGGACCTCGTGAGCGCGATAGGCGAGCACGTCGGCGGCCATCAGAACCGGGTAGAACAACAGCCCCGCGGACACGAGATCGCGCTGGGCGCCCGCCTTGTCCTTGAACTGGGTCATCCGGCTGAGCTCCCCGAACGAGCAAGCGCTGGATAGCAACCAACACAGCTCGGTGTGCTCGCGCACATCGCTCTGGCGAAAGAAGATGCAGCGGTCGGGGTCCACGCCGGCGGCGAGCAGCGTCGCGGCAGCCTCATAGACGGCCTTGCGCAGAGCCGCCGGCTCGTAGGCGACGGTGATCGCGTGCAGATCCACGAGGCAGTAGATCGCCTCGCCGCGGTCCTGACCGGCCACGTACTGCGTGATCGCGCCGATGTAGTTGCCCAGGTGCTTGCGCCCCGTCGGCTGGATGCCGGAGAAGATCCGCACCGACGGCAGGCTAGTGGACGGTCCACCAGTCGGTTATCCCGTCGGCCG
>JALYZB010000384.1 GCA_030945945.1 Actinomycetota bacterium
CCATGCTCACCGAGCTGCAACGCCACCCCCACGCCCGCTCGGTGCTGGCGCCCGCGCTGAACGACGGTCGGCCCTCGCACGCCTATCTCTTCCATGGCCCGGGAGGCGCCGGCAAGCGCGCCGTCGCCCGCGCCCTCGCTGCCGAGCTGCTCTGCGAGGGTGCGGCCGACCCCGTTGGGGCACGCGCTCGGGTGGTCTCCGGCGCTCATCTCGATCTCACCTGGGTGATGCCCAGCGGGGCCCACGAGATGCTCGTCGCCGACGTCGATCAGCCGGTGATCGCGGCGGCCAGCAAGACGCCGTTCGAGTCCCGGCGCCGGGTGTTCGTGATCGAGCGCGTGGACGAGCTCGGTGATGAGGCCGCGAACCGGATGCTCAAGACGCTCGAGCAGCCGGCGTCGTTCGTCCACCTGCTGCTGCTCACCGATCGCCTCGGCGAGGTGCTGCCGACGATCCGCTCTCGCTGCCAGCTGGTCCGCTTCGAGCCGCCGAACCCCGAGGACGTCGCCGCTGGAATCGAGGCGCGTGGGGTCGACCCGGAGACGGCTCGGGCATGCGTCGGTCTCGGACTGCAGGACGCCGACCAGGCGGCCGAGCTGGCCAGTCCCGACGGCCGGACCCTGCGCGCTGCCGCCGAGGCGTTCGCGCGGGCGGCGGTCGCCGGACGGATGGTCGACGACCGTCCCTGGCAGACGCTGCTGACTGCGGTCCGGGCCCGTGGATCCTCGGTCGCCGACGAGCTGCAGGCGCGGGCCGAGGCCGAACTCGAGCTGACGAGTCGCCGGGACCGGACGTGGGTCAAGAACGAGTGGGCCGAACGGGGCCGCCGGGGGCGGCGCCGGGCGCAGACGGCCGCGCTCGACCTCGGATTGCAGATCGTGTCGCTGTGGTTCGCCGATCTCGCGGCGACGGCCTGGGGGGCGGAGGACCTCATTCGCAACCAGGACCGTCGGGCCGAGCTGCGCCAGGACGCCGCCGCCGACGCCGCGGCGACACCCGGACGGCTGCGGGCCGCGATCGAGCTGGTCGAGGAGACGCGGCTGCGCTTGAGCTTCAACGTCACTGAAGAGCTGGCGTGCGAGGCGCTTGGCTACCGCCTCGAGCGAGCTCTCGGCGCGTGAGCCCACAGGCCCGTGTCTTCCTGCGGCCCCCGTCGCGGAGGGACCGGGGGGAGTTCGTGTCGCTGATGCAAGAGAGCCGCACGTTCCATGGTCGGTGGGCAACGGCGCCCACCGACGATGAGCGCTTTGCCGCCTACCTGGCCGACGCCCGTCGGGCCGACTTTGACGCCATGCTTCTCTGCCGGGCGCAGGACGGCGCGATCCTCGGGTTCTTCAATCTCTCGCAGATCGTTCGCCGGGGCTTTCAGAACGCCTATCTCGGCTACGCGGCCGGCGAGCGGTTCGCGGGCCAGGGGTACATGCGCGAGGGCCTCGAGCTGATGTTGCGCAACGCCTTCATGACGCTGCGCCTGCACCGGGTCGAGGCCAACATCCAGCCCACCAACACGCGCTCGCTCGCGCTGGCGCAGGGCGCGGGGTTCCAGCGCGAGGGCTTCTCGCCGCGCTACCTGAAGATCGGCGGCCGCTGGCGTGATCACGAGCGATGGGCGATCCTCGCCGAGGACTGGCGCGCGCGGACCGGTGCGGGAGCCGAGCTCCCCTGAGCGGGAACCTCCGACAGCGGTCCTCAGCCCGGTAGCGGCGAGGCGAGTGACGCTGGCCCCCGGCGCACTTCCTCGATCGATCTCACTGATCCGCCTGGGGCTTTGGGAGGCGCTCGACGCCGCTACGGCGGGTTGATGACGCAGAGCGCTGGGGCGTTAGCTCTGCTTGGGTGGCTGTCCGGCAACGGTTGAAACTCACCTCGACGCAGACGTCCCGTCGATCCTGCGCCGCGACCGGGACCGAGGTCACTGGCCCGGATTCGTCCGGCCCGCATCCGGGGCGGGTGTCCGGACCCGGACGAGTACCTCGTGGCAATCGCGACAGCCAGCGGCGCAAAGTCGGTTCGGGGTTCGAGTGGTCGGACTACGCCCGACGAGCGCTGCGACCGTCAGCTACGCTCTCCGCGAGCAGCGACGAACCAGGATTTTGTCGCCCCCGGGCAGCCCGAAATCGGGCCAGGGAGGGCCGAAGATTCGGGACATCCCTGCAAGCGCCGACGTAGCTCAGCTGGTAGAGCACTTCACTCGTAATGAAGGGGTCCCCGGTTCGATTCCGGGCGTCGGCTTTGACCGGAATTTGCTGCAAAGCGGCGAGTTCTGGTCGATGGAGTCGCTTGAAAAGGTCCTCGGTCTTGGCGTCCAGGGGTACACCTGGGGTACAGCAGAGTCTGCGAGGCCCGCTCAAACGCCCCTTGCAGTCACGCCCAGTGGCGCGCACCCTCTGCCTCGGGAGACGCGGGGTCCGGCGAAGATTGATTCGCGGACGTTCCGCAGACCGAGGTCGGCGCTGCGCTCGTCCGTGGCGCCGTACAAGTTTTCGAGACCGCGACAGGTCGGTGTCTGACCCTGGCGGGTGCAGGGATTCTCTGACTCCGGCGGCGGCTGTGGGGAAGTCAGTGGGGAAGTCGGACGCGCTGGGGCCCCAGTCGCGGTGCCGGGAGAGCGTCGGGCGCTGTCCGCGTCTGCGCGTTGGCGTAGCCGTTTCCTCATTGGGTTGGGTAGTGGCCCGGCCGCGGGGGCCGCCGTGATCTGGTTTGTTAACGCGAAGCGCCGGGTGGTCGCCCGGCGTTCCGTGGTCATGCAGAAGTCGAAATCTCGCTGCGTAGCTTACCGCGTCTGCCGACGGAACCGGCGTGCGTTGATGCTTGCTGTCGCCGGTGGCTTCGCGCAGGTAGTCGATCGTGAGCCGGCAGGCGATCGCCGCGGCGCTGGCGCGCGAGGACCTGGCGGGAGGCGAGCGTCTGGTGGCGTTCTCGCTGGCTAGCTTCGCGGGTCGCGACGGCCGGGCGTGGCCGGGTGCGCCGGCGGCTGCCGCGCGGGCGGGGTTGAGCCGTAGCCGTTACCTGTATGACCGTGATCAGCTGGTCCGCCGCGGACTGATCGTCGTTGAGGGGATCGCGTCCGGGCGCGGCCGGTCGAGCACCGTTGCGCTTCTGTTCGCCGGGGAGGGCCCGTGGTGGGACGGGGAGGTCAACGCCGAGCTGTTTGAGGCTGTCCTGTCGCGTACTCGGATGCGTGGTCCTGCGCGGCTACTGCTCGCTGCGATGGCAGCGCTCGCCGGCGTGGACGGCGTCGTGCGCGGCGTCTCGAGCCGGGAGCTGTCAGCCGCGGCGGGGGTGGCGGATCGGACGTACCGGCGTGCGCGCCGCGAGCTGCTTGAGTCAGGCGAGCTGGTTCTGCTGAGCGGCGCCATCGGGCGCGGAAACACGAACGTGTGGCAGGTGCTGACGTCGGCGCAGACGCCGGCGCCCCGTCGGACGGTGCGGTTGCCGAGGCGTGTCGTGTCCCGGGCGGGCGCGGGGAACACCGTAGTGCGGGCCCGCACATCGCCGAAAGGGGGGACCAAGGAACCTTGCTTAGAATCGCCCTGCTGCATATGCATACTTCCCTCGGCGTTCCTGCGCGGAGACCTCGCCCGGCGCTCCCTGGTCGCTCGGCCGTCCTGGCCGGAGTGTCGCCAAGCACTCGTCCCGGTCGTCGCAGCGTGATCGCTTTCGCGGCGAAGCAGGCATGAGCGGCGGGCCTCGTGGCGAGAGCCCTTCCCGTTGAAAGCGCTCGCGGCCCTGGAGATCAAAAGCATGCGTGAGCTCCGGCATCGCGCTGACGATTGGATGCAGTGGTTTCGAGCGTCCGACTGGCATCGGGGAAGCGTGCGGCAGGTCTGCGTGTCGCCGGCGATCGGATTGCTGTCGGGGAAGGCGGCGTTGGCGGGGAAGCGAGCGTTGAGGTCGTTGGCGGCAGCCTGGGGCCTGACTGGCCTGTCGTTGCGACTGCGCTTGTGTTGACCGAGTCCGACGGCAATGGCGATGGCCTGGCGGTTTGCCTGTCGCGTCCTGAGGGTCGACCTGTCCATGGGCCAAAATGCTGTCGCTCGCGCCCTAGCCCCACATTGGGATAGCGAGATCGGCTAAGAGGCCGTGCCGGCGCTCGGTCAGCGGCGCGGTTTGTGTCTGAGCGCTGCGCGCGCGGCGGCGTCGCCGGGGATGCCGTGCACGGCCCCGCCAGGGAACGCCGCCGCGCTGCCGAGGTACAGGCCGTGAAGGGGTGTTGAGTACGGGGTCGGTGACGGGAGCGGGCGGAACACCGCCTGGCGCAGCATGTAGCTTCCGCCGCCGACATCGCCGTCGACGAGGTTCGCGTCGCGGGCCTCGAGGTCGGCCGGCCTGAGCACGTGGCGAGCGAGGATCAGATCGCGAAATCCCGGCGCGTACCGCTCGACCTGGGCTTCGATGGCCTCGACGTGCCCGGCTACGCGTCGGTCCCAGTCAACGGTGATGGGACCGTGGGTGTAGGCCCAGGCGGTGTGCTTTCCGTCCGGGGCGCGCGTCGGGTCCGCGACGCTCTGCTGGCCGAGGAGCAGAAACGGCTGAGCTGGCAGGTCGCTCTTGGCAGCAGCGATGGAGGCGAGCAGTTCGAGCTCGGTGCCGCCGACGTGGACCGTGCCCGCCTCGCGGGCGCCCGGCGCCTGCCAGGGGATCGGCCCGTCCAGCGCCCAGTCGACCTTGACCGTGGCCGGCCCCTGCACGTAGCGTCGCAACGCCGCCCGGTACCACCCCGAGAGGCCATCTCCGCTGAGTCGGACAAGCGCCGTGGGCATCACGTCGGCGATCACGACGGGGGCGGAGAGTTCGCTCCCGTCGGCTGTCGCGACGCCGACCACCCGGCCGCCGCGGGACAGGATCCGAGTGACGGTCATCCCCGTCGTGATCTCCCCGCCGAGACTGCGCAGGTAGCTGGTGAGCGAGTCAGTCAGCCGTTCGGCCCCGCCTCGGGGGCTTGGCCAGCCGACGGCGTGCCCGAGCAGGTTGAGGTAGAACGCCGCGATCCCCGATCCGGCCCCCCGCGGCGGTGTGTCCCCGTGCATCGCTGCGCCATAGAGCCAGGCCCGGGAGCCTTGATCAGCGAACAACCGGCGCCCCAGCCCGGCCGCTGACCCGGTCAGCAGCCGCGTGAAGTTCGCGACGGCCGTCGGGCCGGCCTGTCGCAGCAGCTTCAGCGGACCAGCCAGGGGAGGAAAGCCGGCGAGCATCGTGTCTGTGACCGCATCAAATGCGTCGAGATAGGGAGTGGCGAACCGGGTCCAGGCCGCCCCGTCTCCGCAGTGGCGCTGATCAAGCGATTGCGCCGTTGCCGCGAGGTCGCGGTACAGCATCACGGCCGTACCGTCAGGCAGCGGGTGAGCCATGCACGCTGCCGGGTGGACCCATTGCAGGCCGTGGTCAGCGAGTGGCATCCGTGCGAACACCGGGGACGCGACGGCCGCAGGGTAGACCGAGGAAAACGTGTCGTGGTGAAAGCCCGGGAGCGTCAGCTGTTCGGTACGAACGGCACCGCCCGGCCGATCGTTGGCCTCCAAAACGGTGACCGAGCGCCCTGCCTCGGCCAGCCGGATAGCGGCGGCGAGCCCGTTGGGCCCGCTGCCGATCACGATTGCGACGCCGCTCACAACGCGATCTGAAGCGCCAGCTGATGCAGCATGCTCTGGGCCACGATGTTCTCCTGGCCCCAGAACGCGTGCTGGGCATCGCGCCCAGCGATCCGGTAGCTCTGCTCGATTGCCCATGGCATCGGGTCCCAGGTGCCGGCCGCGCGCACCCAGGCCTGGCCGTCGGCGAGATAGAGCAGCAGCCGGTTGTGGCCCGCGCCCATGAAATGACCCTGATGGGTGGTGAGGTCAAAGCCGACGAGCGGCTCACCGCCCTCGGGCACCACCGGCGGCTCGTTGTCCCCGTACTTGGCCAAACCCTCTTCTAACGCCTCGAACCACGCGGCGAGCGCCGCTGGATCGTCCGGGGTCACGAGCTTGGTGATCGTGATGTAGCCACGCGTGAACACGGGACGACCCGCGGCGGTCCCGGCCGCGACCTCGATCTCGAACGTCTGCCCGTCCAGGCCACCGGCGCGCAGCGGCGTAAAGCGACCAATCTCGCTGGCGTAGTCAGGCCACGTCTCCGGTGCTGTCAGTGCCGCGATCACCGCGTCGGCCGAGGGCATCAGGACCGGAGGGTACGTGTGCCACGTCTGCTCAGCGGCAGGGGCACGCTCCGGCGACAGTTTGCCCAGACACGCCAGCGTCAGACGGGCCGCGGGGTCGTAGTTGGCCCGATCTTCGGCGCTGCGAAACGCGATCCCCCATCCACGCCGAGCGTCGTCGCCGTACGCCTCTGGAAACCACGCACCCAGCAGCGTCGAGGCACCGTCCAGCAGCTGCTCACGGCTCAGCGTTCCACGAGCCGAATCCGCGCAGTCAAAGCGGTGCCCACCGAACGCACGATGAAACGCCGAGAGATCACCCACGTGCAGCCGGGCATGTCCGGGCTTGCCGTACCAGTACGTGGTCAACACGCAGAACGCCAGCCGCAAGTCGTCGACCTCGCGCTCGCCGACGGGACGTCGGTAGTAGGCGGCATTGAGAAAGTCAGTCACCCACGGCGCGGCATCGCGCCCCGCGATCGAGGACCCTGACATCCGTGCGAACCGCAGCAGGCCGGTCTTTGAGGGTTGCGTGCCGGCAGGCGACTCACCGTCCGGCGCGTCATCGAGGTAGTCAGGCAGCCCAGCAGTAGTCAGATCATGTTCAGAGGTCGACATCAGCGCTCGTTTCCCGTTGAAATTGCTGAAAGGCTTGTGCCGGTCGGCTCATCTGTCGACCGATCGGCGTGCAGTGCGTCTCGCGCGTAGGCAAGCACCGCCGGATCGGCGCTGCTGCGCCGCTCAACGAGCTCGCCGGTGCACTGGCACATGTCGATCACGACGCGGTCCTTGGACATCTCAACCAGCCGCCAGGTGGCGCCGGCCTCGGTCCAGCACTCGAGGTCTTTCACGTTGATCGCACGTGCCGACCCTTCGCGCCCGATCGCCGCCAGCTGTTGCGGGTCAAGTTCGGCCTGAGCGCGCTCAAACACGGTCCGCTCCTCGAACCGGACATGGTCTCGCAGCCGCTGACCGAGCTGCCGCAACGCCTCCGGTCTGACACCCGAGCCCGTCGAAAGGTTGCTAAATCGGCTGCGCAGATCGGCGTGGTCATCCCGGACGCGCTCGATATCCGGGTCAGCGGTACTCGCGCGAGCGGCCAGGGCGGGAAGCAGCAGCTCCTCCTCCTGGCGGAAGTGCTTCTGGCCGTCGCGATCCCAGAACTCGACCGCCGCGCGCCGGACGGCCTCGGCGTCGGCCTGGGTGGCACGCTGGAGTCGCAACGCGAGCTCGAGCGCGACGTGATGCTCTCGAGAGAGAAGGACAAGCTCGGGGCAGCGCTTCATCGGGCGTTCCTCCAGTCGGGTTCGGGCATGAAGATCATGTCGTGCTGCGATATCTCTGTACGACATCATCGTCTGATCTCCGCGGTGACCCATCGGGAGACGCCCGCACGGCGACTACGGGCTTTCCCGTAAAGGTGACCGGCGGGATCGCAGCGGCGGCCGATCGTGACGCGCGACGGGAGCGCCCGCGCCCGAAGTGCCTCAATCCCGCCGGAAGCGGCCACTCCCCCAAGTGGAGCAGGCAGCCTCAACGCCGCGGACTTCCGCTCCCACTCGATCACGAGCAGCAGAGCTACAAGCATGCGGGCCTGGCTCCCGCCGGAAGGCAGGAAAGACACCGACGCGCGCCAGGGCCGGCGGCGACCCCCCAGCATACCCAGCTCTTCCTGTCCTTTGCTCGTTATCGGCCGACGCGGGGACTTCAGCTCGGCAGCGCGACGAGTCCGACGACCCCGATTATGTAGATGACGAGTACGGCGATGCTGTCGATACCGAGTCGGGCGTGCTGCTTGACTGGCCGGAACAGCAGCCCGGCCATGTAGATGATCGTGAGCAGCGCCCCGAGGCCGGTGAGGTAGATGTCGGAAGCGTGCGCGTTGGGAAGCACCGCCTTGCCGGATACAAGCACGGCGAGTAGGAACAGGACAGGAAGGAAGGCGTTCCCGCCGAAGATGTCGCCGAAGGCAAGCTTGTAGTCGCCCTGGCGAACGGCGGTCAGGCCTGTGCTGAGCTCGGGCAGCGACGTCACTGCCGCGAGCACGGTGGCGCCGAAGATGACGCCTGATAGCCCGACGTGGTCAGCGGCGGCCGTTCCGCTTTCCTCAGCCAGTGCTCCGGCAACGAGCGTGACGGCCGCCGCGGCCCCGAACACCAGACCCGCCTTGGCTGTACTGACGCCGTGTCGCTTGGCGGCCTGGGCGCGCTTGGCTCGTGAGTGGCCGCGCGGCTCTGGCTGACTGTCGGGGGCCTCGCCGCTGTTTGACCATGGCAGGCTACGCCCGGCGCGTTGCGTGAGTACGAGCCCCGCGACCCAGATGACGGCGATCAGGACCACATCGGGCGTCAGCCGGAAATAGATGAGGTTCTTGGGCAGCTGCGTGCCCATTACCACGACCACGAGGACAGCCAAGACCACGGCACCTTCGATCACCAGCACAAGGCTGGCGGCCTGGTAGGTCAGCGCCCGGCGCTCGCGCACCCCGAAGGCGTCGAGCGCGACGAGCACGACGGTTTGAATCGCGATTCCGCCCAGAATGTTGCTCACGGCGACGTCGAGTTGCCCGCTTGCCGCCGCGCTGTAGGTGATCGCGATCTCGGGCAAGTTTGTCGCGACGGCCAGCAGGATGAGGCCTCCCAGGGCTTGGCCCAGGTGCAAGCGGTCGGCGAGGATGTCGGTGTAGTTCGAAAGGAATATCCCTGCCACCCAGATCGCGACCGCGCACGCGACGAAGATCACCAATTCAGCCCCGAACGGCAGGTGCGGCAAGATGCTCACGCGCGGTTACTACCCACAATCGCCGCCGGAGCACAATAGGCCGCGACAGTGTCAGCCTGCGAGGCTCCTGAGGTGGAGAACCAGCGATCGCGGTACGCGTGCCACGGGGCTATCGTGGCGCGACCGGCTTGTCGGCAGGACGGCCGCGCCCAGGATGCTCGCCAAGAGACGACGCCGGCCAAGTGCTGAAGGCGCTGGACGCGTCCGAGCAGAAGTGGGCCAGCAGTTATCGTCCGGCGCGCACGCCGGACCCGTGTGCGCGGGTCACGCCCCTACTCAGCGAGGCAAAGCAAGGCCCCGACACGAGATGCCCGACCGCCCTGCTCATCGCCGTGAGCAGGTCGCGGGCCGCAGCGTGGCGGCGGGGGGTTTGCGTGGGCAATGCTTGCTCGTGGCACCGTGTTGGTTGGTCTCGTGAGGTCGTTCCCCGATGATCGGATGTCGCCGTGCAGGCATATGGCCGGAAGCGCGCAGGAGGATTGCGATCGTGCGGGGGCATGTCGCTAGGGTGTCGGCCATGACCCGGCGTCAGCTTGTGATCGATGGCCGGGAGTTCACCGTCTATGACGAAGGGGATCCGACCGGCCCTGTGATTCTCGTTCATCACGGAACTCCTGCGGCCGGGCCGCCCTACTCGGGCTGGGTCAAGGATGCCAGCGCTCGTGGCGCTCGCCTGATCGCCTATGACCGTCCGGGCTACGGTGCGTCAACGGCGACCCCGGGACGCACCATCGGCGACGCGGCGCTTGATGCCGTGTCGGTTATGGACGCGCTCGGAGTTCAACAGTTCGCCACCTGGGGAGTGTCAGGCGGCGGTCCGCATGCTCTGGCGTGCGCTGCGGTGTTGCCTGACCGGGTCACTGCGGCGTGTTCGATCGCCGGGGTCGCGCCGTTTAGCGCTGACGGTCTGAACTACTTCAACGGTATGGGCCACGACAACCTTGTCGAATTGGGTCTGGCGATGGCCGGCCGCGAGCACATCGGCCCGTTTGCCACCGCCGCCGCGGCCGAGATGCTAGGGAACCTCGAGGATCTAGCCGCGTCGATTCAGACGCTCGTCGCCGAGCCTGACCGGATCGCGCTGGGCGGCCCGATCGGGAAGTGGTGGGCCGACAGCCTCGGGGTGTCGTTCGCCACCGGAGCCGACGGATGGATTGACGATGACCTGGCGTTCATCACGCCCTTCGGGTTTGAGATCGGAGCGGTCTCACGACCGACCCTCATCGTCCATGGGCACCTGGACCTCTTTGTCCCCATCAGTCATGGCCAGTGGCTGAGCCGCGCGGTGCCCGGAGCAGAGTCCTGGCTCCTTGCCGACGAGGCTCACCTCTCGCTGCTCACCAACCGGGTGAGCAGTGTCCATGAGTGGTTGCTCGATAACTTCGCCAGCGAATAGCGGGCGTCCGGTTCGGACTCGGTCGTCGCCGAAGCTGGGCGAGTTGATGAGCCGCCGGCTGGACGACACGCGCCTGGCGGTGATAATGCTCGACGGGCTCGAGATCGCCGACCGCACGCATGTCGTCGCGCTCGGGATCAGCACGGAGGGCGTGAAGATCCCGCTCGGGCTCTGGGAAGGCAGCACCGAGAACGCAACGCTCGTCTCGATGCTGCTCGCCGACCTCTGACGGAGGCCTTCCAGTAGCGGCGACCGCCGTGATCTTCACGCGTGCATCACCGTCGGCGGCGGGCAGCTTCCCGTTGAGTCCTAGCGGTCCTGAGCAGCTCGATGCGATGCTGGACTTGGTCACCGTCCGTCATCAGAGAGGGATCGCATCCCACGGCTCGCGACCGGAGATATCTCGCCCGAAGCTGTCGGGGTTGGTGCCGAGCGTCTCAGCGGCCTCCAGGGCAATCCGTTGCACGGCACTCGTGAGCGGAAAGATCGACAGCGGCTCGCTCAGCTCATGGTGGCGGATGCGGGTGACCGGCACGCCGGAGGCCTCCGCCGCGTCGGCGACCTCGGCGATGCGGACGGCCCATTCGCCGCCGCCGTCGAGACACACGAGGCGATCGCAGCTACGCAACGCGACCGAGGGTCCGTGCAGGAACTGCTCCGTGGCGAGCCCCTGCGTGGCCACGTAGGCGGTCTCCCTGGCCTTCAACGCACCTTCCGCCGCCGTCCACTGGTTGATCCCGCCGCCGATGAACTCCAGCAGCCGCGAAGGCAGTTCGAGCGGAGGGGCCTCGTCGCGATAGGCGGCATCCACGGCTGCTGGGATTGCCGCCAGGTCGCCGAGCTTCGCGCCTAGCGCAGTGGCGAGCTGCGCGATCCGCAGCAGCGCGCCGAGGTGGCTGGCCGAGTACGCCGCCGAGCGCTCCGGCTGGACCGTCGTCAGATCTGCCCCCACGACGTCGATCGCGCTGATCTGGATGGTCAGCCCACCCGCCGCTGTGAAGTGGTCCATGACCTCGGCCGTGAACCGCTTGCGCCGGCCGGTGTGGGTGAGGGCGATCAGCGCCGTTCCGGAAGCCGGGAATGGTCCATCGATTGCGATATCTGCCGACGCGGCGGCTGTCGCGGCGAGACCCGCGTGACGTAGCAGGTAGGCGCCCTGCTGCGCGGCGTGAAAACTGGTACCGGTACCGACCAGCAGAACCTGTCGACCTCGAATGCGGTCAGCCACAGGAGCGATCGGTTGACTGTTATCGATGATCCTCGCGAGCGCCTCGCCCTGTGATTCCATCGTGTCTCGCATGGCGCTGGTTACAACCGTCATCAACAGCTGACTCCTCGTTGCGTGACACGGGACCGGTACAGCCTAGGTTGCCGCTTACCAGCCTGGCTAGGGCCAGACCGGGACGCGCCTTCGGGTCCAGTTGGCCTTCAAGTAGCAACGCCGCAAGGCGGCACCCGGAAGGTCAACACCGTGATCGGAACGCTCCGCGGCTACGCCTTCGGACACCCACGCAGGGCAACGCGAGCCCACGTAGCCTCGTCGCATCGACCGACGTCGGCGATACCGGATGCCCAGCCCCTTGACTACGACGACAGTCTGGTGCCCGGCCAGATCATGGCGGGCATCATGCACCTACCGAGCGTGACTGACCGTGAGGAGCACGAGCTAGGGCTTGGTCTCCGCTGGAGCTACGGTTCGGTGTTTGGCCTGTTCCATGGCCTGCTGCGTCGACGCATTCGGGAGCCGTGGTCCAACGCTGCGTTCGGCACAACGCTCATGACCGCCACGCTGACGTTGCTCCCGCTGCTGGGTCGCACGCCACCGCCTTGGCGCTGGCCACCGAGCGTCATCACGACCGCCTTTGCCACGCACGCCGCTTACGTCGCAGCTGTCGCGGCGGTCGACGGCGGGAAATAGCGCGACGGCACGGACTCGGTCACGGCGGGTCCACCGGGTCAGCCTGATCAAGTCCAGCTGCCGTGCAAGCGCCGGCGTCCACGCGCACGCGTGCCGGTACTTCGCTCGTCGGCACGGCCCCACGCTGACGGGCCTGGAGTTCGCTCGACCCATCATTTTCAGAGCGCGGAAAGCGCTCGTCGCCGGCGAGTGGGCACCACATTCAACGCGGTGGTCTGGCTAGCAGGCGTGGACGGTCTGCGTCTCGTCCGGGTGTCCGGTCGCGATAGCCTCGGGTTGTCCCGGATGAGCGGGCGGCGGTGGATCGAGGCGGCGCGACAGGAAGATCTCAGCAATTGCCGAAGCGCCGCCTAGGCTGACCGTCGCGCGCACAACGTTCGGTGACAACTCCGTGCGAGCCAGAAGACACGCCAGACAGTCCACCCCATCGGCGAGCGCGGAGCCCTCAAGCCAGCCGCGCACCGGCTTGCCGCGGTCAAGCGCGATCACCGTGCCGAGCCCGAGCGCGATGTCCCGACCGCCGAGCATCCGCGCCAGCAGAGGAGTGACTCCGCGCGGTGTGCGCCCGGCGCCCATGACGCGCGCCGCCAGTCGCGGCGCAAGCAGCGCCGTTGCGCCGAAAGCAATCCGGCCGCGGGCGAAGAGGAGAGCTACGGTCGCGTCGTCCATGACCGGATCCTTTCCCGAACGCACCCGGCCCAATCCCCGACGATTTGACAGTCAAGGCACATCGGTCTCCGCTCGGGCCAAGGACAACGTGCACCTCGAACATTCCGAGGATGGCCCTCGACGTAGCCGGCCGGCGTCAGCCCTCGGGAGGGGGCCGCTGTCTACTTCGTCGGGTGGGTAGCGGCGGGCGCGGCCGCGCACCCTCGGCGAGTGCTGCTTGTTGGGTGGTGAGCGGCGCGTAGGCGGGATTGTCGAGTGCGCTGCGCGATCGCCACGGTAGGATCTTCGCTGTGACCGTCGTCAAGATCAACGCGATCACCGTTCCGCGCGAGCGTTTCGATGAGTTCGCGGACAGGTTCGCTTCGCGTGCCGGCAAGGTTGAGGAGTCCGCGGGATTCGAGGGCTTCGAGTTGCTGCGGCCCAACGACGACCGCGAGGTTTGCCTCGTCCTCACGCGCTGGCGCTCCGAGCAAGACTTCCAGGCGTGGATGCAGAGCCGCGACTTCGCGGCCGGGCACTCCCAGCACCGCGAACGCGGACCGGTCGGCACCTCAAGCGAGCTCTGGTCCTTCGACGTGCTCCAGCAAATCTGAGCACTCACGGCGCCCCTCCCGATCGGGAGGGGGTTCCCGATCGATCAGAAATAGCGGCTCGCTGACGGGCAGGACGAATCAAGCGCCCGAGACGACCGCAATCAGCATCGGCGCCTCGCGGTGGCGGGCGATCGCAACGGCGACGAATCGTCGTTCACGGGGGCGAGTGGAACAGATTGGCCGCGCCATCCTTTGGGTCGCCCTGGTGGCCGTGCAGGTGCCGTGTGATCGGCTACGACCCTTGGTCGTGCGTACGCTTCGTCGTGGGGGCCACAGGCACTGCTCGCCGTGGGTGTGCCTACCGCCTTTGCGCTGGAAAGCCCGTATTCGAACATGTCGGATCTTGAGGAGACGTGATGACACAGCAACTGCGGGTCGGGATCAAGCTTTCCCAAGACGCACCGATTGAGAGCTACAAGGCCATTTGGAAGATCGCCGATGAGGCGCGCTTTGACCACTGCTGGGCGATGGACCACCTGGCGACGATCGGTGGTGTCGGTGATGACAGGCCGATCTTCGACGGTTGGGAATTGCTGGCCGGAATGGCGGTGGCGACGAGTCACGTTCGCATCGGCCTGCTGGTGACCGGCATCACCTATCGAAACCCCGCGCTCCTTGCGAAGATCGCCACCACAGTTGACCACCTTTCAGCCGGCCGTCTCGAATTCGGGATCGGTGCGGCGTGGGCGGCCAACGAGCACGAGATGTACGGAATCTCGGGCCTCGACCACCGGGTGGGGCTTTTCTCTGAGGGGCTCCAGGTGATCAGGTCGCTGTGGACCGAGGACCGCACGAACTTCGAGGGTCGCTACTACAAGATGAGCAACGCGGTCGCAAATCCCAAACCGGTTCAAACACCCTACCCGCCGATCTGGGTTGGTTCTGGTGGCCCGACCATGCTCAAGCTGACCGCTGGTCATGCCGACGTTTGGAACGCCAGCGGCAGCGCCGGCCGCGATGTTGAAAGCGCCGTCGCGGGATCACAGCAGCTTGACGAGGCGTGTGCGGCTATAGACCGCGATCCCAACGAGATCCGCCGCTCGGTTCAGATCCCAGCCGGCGGCGACCCCGGCGAGCTTGTCGACCGGATGCACGCTTTTGCCCGAGCGGGGTTCACGGAAGTCATCATCATGCTGAGCGGCGGCAATATGCCGACCAACGCCGACCCCGTACGCACCGCGGCGATGCTTGCCGAGAAAGTGCTACCCCAGCTTCGCAGCTAGCTCTCCGCCGCCTGCTTACCTGACACTCGTTCGACGATCGCTTCGCTCTCCTTCGAGGCGTTCAGCCCCTGATCGCATCGGCGACATAGGACCGGGAGCAGCGGTGGACTCACGGAAGGCCCGGCCCGCGGTGGCGGTGCAGGGCCCCATCAACTGGCGCGCCGACGCGTGTCCTCGCTCACGCGGCGTAGACCGACGCCTCGAAGCCAAGGAGCGTCTGCACAACGCCGGCGTCGAAGAACGGCAGGACCTGGGTCATCAGCGTCGCGGCGATGCCGCTCGCGTGGTCGATCCAGAAGTACGAGTTGCACAGGCCGGCCCAGTTGCCGGTGCCAGCGCGGCGCATGCCGGGGATGTCCTCGAGCATCAGGCTGAAACCGAGCCCGAAGCCCTGCTTAAACGGCAGCGACGGCACGTCGTTGGTCAGCTCAGGGACGGCCGAGCGCGAACCGTCGGCGGGCAGCGGCGCACCCTGCAGGTGGTCGGTGAACGCGAGCTTCACGGTCTCGGGGCGCAAGATACGCTCGCCGTCGAGCTCGCCGCCGCGCAGGAGCGCGCGCATGAAGCGCAGGTAGTCGCCGGCCGTCGAGTACAGGCCACCCCCGCCCGACCAGATCTCCTGCTGCTGCGGCAGCGCGATCGATGACACGCTCAGCGGCCGGCCTGCCTTGGCGTCGTGAATCGCCATCAGGCGATCGCGCTGGGCATCGCTCGGATCGAAGGTCGTGTCGAGCATGCCGAGCGGTTCGCAGATGTGGGTGCGCAAGTGCGTGTCAAGGTCCGCTCCGCCGACCTTCTCGACGACGAGCCCGAGCCAGTCGACGCTCGTCCCGTACTCCCAGCGTTCGCCGGCCTCGAACAAACGCGGCACGCGCAGCATCTCCGCGCTGCCGCTCAGCGGGTCGGGCACGCCGGTGACGCGGTGGTAGCGCAGCACGTCAGGATTATCGAACCAGTAGCCGCACCCCGAGGTATGGGTGAGCAGATGACGCAGCGTCACCGGCCGAGCCGCAGCGCGCAGCCGCGGGACCTCAGCGTCGAAGCCGTCGAGGATCGGCAGCTCGCCGAACGCGGGCAGGATGTCTGCAACCGGCTGCTCGAGCCCGAGCTCTCCGCGCTCGATCAGCTGCAGCACAGCGACGCTGACGACCGGCTTGGTCATCGACGCGATCCAGAACATCGTGTCAGCGCGCGCGGGCTCGTCGTTTTCCACGCTCAGCCGCCCATGAACCCCTCCGTACAACGTCCCGTCACGGTCACCGACCATCGCGACAACCCCCGGGAGCGCGCCTGAAGCCACCGCCTGATCGAGCAGGCCGTCGATCGCGACCGTGTCCATACGTCCGAGATTACGATCTCGCCTCCCGCAGCCCAAAGGACGATGTCTCGTCTGCTGACCGGCCTTCTCGGCAGGACGAGCGCTTTCGGCCGCGGACCGCCGGAGTTCGCACGCCCGGTCTGGCGACATCTCGATCACGCGCTTGGGGTGCGCCGAAAGCGCACCGGCTTGCAGCGCCGGCGAAGCGGACAAGGCTCTGCGTAGGCACCGCCGCGGACTCGCCACCGCACCGCCAGCGCCCTGCTTGCGCGGGAAGCTGGGCGGGGTGGCGTGGTCGCCGCCCCGCCCGTGTCCGACCTAGAGGTTCGGTCCCAGACCGGCGGTCGCTGGGATCACCGGGCTGGGCGCGAGTGGACGGTCTGGATGATCTCTGAGCTATCAATCCCCTGGAGGTAGATCGAAGTGACCCCGAGGTTCGCGTGTCCGAGCTGGCGCTGGATCACGACCAGCGGGACGCCCTCATGCGCCATCTCGACCGCGTGGGCGTGACGGAGTTGATGTGGCGCGAACCGCCGCCGCACCCCCGCCTGGGCTGCAGTGCGCCCCAATTGCTTGCGAGCCGCGGATGATTCCCAGTGCCGACCGGCGGTCGCGCCGCGCATCACACACAAAAGCGCTCCGACCGGCAACTGACGCCGAAGCGCGATCCACGGCTCTAACTGCGACCACGCCCAGCGATCCATCCCGACCTCGCGACGACGGCCGCCTTTCCCGCGGCGCACCAGGACCGCGCCCCGCGACGCATCAAGGTCGGTCTCGGCAAGATCAAGCGCCTCACCGATCCGTAGACCCGCCCGCCACAAGATCACGATCAGCGCTCTCAGCCGGGCGCCGTCGGTGCCAGCACCGGCAGCGCGCATCACCGCGATGATCTCCTCCACCGTCGGCGGGTCAGCCGGATATCGCCGGCCTTTGTTTCTCGGAGCACGGCCCTCATGAAATCCCGGCATCGTGACCGGCGACCGGCGATGACCAGCAGCGTCATACAGAACGGATTGCATCTCGCCCTCCTCGGGACGTTGATAGAGCCGCTCCATGGTCCACCCTCACGTAGCACGTCTCGCCGATAGCAGGGCGCGCGTGGAGCCTGACTACTTCGCCCGTTTGGGTATGCAGAATCGAGTGGCCAGCTTCAGTGCCAGGACCTGCTGAAGCAGCGAGGCGCTTAATCAGCGGCGAGCGGAACGTCGCAAGGCTGTCGGAATATCCCCGCGGTCCGACGACTTCTTGTACATCATTGACCAGGAGTCGATTCTGCGCTGGGTCATCTCGGTTTCAGACGCCCCGCTTCGGCCGTCTGTTGCGCTCCTGTGAGGTTGCCTCAAAATGTAGTTGTCACTTTCGTGCAACCGCTCGGAATTGTCCGACAGCCTTTCGCCAAGGCAATCACGCGTTCATCGCGGTGCCGGCTGTGAAAAACGATCGTCCGCGCAACGCAGCAGATCTTCCAAACCACCGTAGGTTGATGGGTTTCAGCGCGCGCCAGCGGGGCGCCAGCCGGCAAGCCAGCTAGCGTGGCATATGGCGGGGACGCTCGCGTCGCTGGTGAACGTGGCCGCCATCACGCTGCCCGGCGCGAGGGTGTGGGGGTGGCCGAGCAGATGACCCATCTCGTGCGTCATGGTCAGGCAGAACATGCCCCAATCGCTCTCCATGGCGGCCCATGTCGCCCACTGCCAATGAGCGAGGGTTATTGTGCAGTTGGTGTAGGTGGATGCCGGCGCGCCGAGGTTGTCTGCTCCTAGGGAAGAGTCGAACGTGACCCAACCGTCGGTGCTCGGATCAAGGCCGGCAGCAAGGGGGTGGTTGGCGGCGATCTTGAGCGGCCCGGCGCACGGGACGGCGCCCCAGTAGCGCTCGGCGATGGCGACGGCGGTGGAGACCGGATCGCGACTTTTGACCGAGGCAAGCACGGAGTGGGCAACGCGGTGGGTGCGAACTATGCGACGGCTGTTAGATGACGTTGGTGAGCCCGGTGAGGTAGGGGCGCTGACCGTGGCCGCAGGCGCCAGCAGGCCGATGGTTATGAGCGGCAGGAGTAGCAGTCGGCGGGTCATGTCTACAGCCTGCGGCAGCCCGCCGGGCTTTTCGTCCCCCGCGACGGGCCATCTTTGACGGGGTCCGGGCTACGCGCCGGGTGACGTCCGGCTAACCCTGCGGGCTGGTTGTGCCGATGCAGGAGGTTGCGCGGCCGACCGCGCATCGGAGCCGAATGCACGCACCCGCGCCTATCACCGTTGTCGTCGCCCGCTTTGAGGACCTCCTGGCGCGCGGCTTGCAAGGGGTCATCGAAGGTGATCCCAGCCTCGAGATCGTCGCCGACGATGTCGAGCCGGACCGCATTGGGGTGATCCTGCGCGCCCATCGCCCGCGCGTGGCGATCCTCGACGTCGACGCCCTTCCCGCGCTGGTTGAGGTCTCCCAGCTCAGCCGCGGCTACCCCGACACCAGGTTGGTGCTGCTCGCCACCGACCCAAACACGGCCGTGTGTGCCCAGCTGCTCGCGTTCGGCGCTAGCGCCTGTCTGGGCCGGCGCACTCAGGCGCGTGACGTGTTGACGGCGATCCACCTCGCCTCGCGCGGACTGCAGCTCACGCCCCTGGCCAGTCCCGCGTCGGCTGCCGCGCCGCGCCCGGGGTTCCAGCTGTTGACCCCGCGCGAGGCTGAGGTGCTGCCGCTGCTGCAGCAGGGCAGCTCAAACGCCGAGATCGCCGCCGCTCTGCACGTAGCCGTAGAGACGGTCCGCACGCACGCTCGCAACATCTACCGCAAGCTGGGCGTCTCATCGCGTCGTGAGCTGGCGCCGCCGTCGCATCGAGCTCCGGTCGAGGAGGCCGATCCTCCGCCCCCCCCGGCGGCGCGCCGCTGGGCAGCGCCGACGCGCGACCGGCAGCGGCGTCCCGGTTCAGTTCACAGATGAACGCTCAACCTTACGGCGTTCCGCAGCCGTCGCGAAGGGATCGCCAAGCGATCTACCACGGATCTCCTGGCCCGGGGGTTGCGGGTCGTGATCGATAGCGACGCGACTCTGGAGATTCGTCGCTGAAGGTGTCGAGCCCGATCGCACGAGCCCGATCGCACGAGGCGATCCTGCGTGCCCATCGCTCGCGGGTGGCGATCCTCGATGTAGATGCGCTGCCCAAGCTGGAGCGGGTCCGCGAGCTCAGCCGCCAGCATCCGAACACTCGGTTGGTGCTGTTGGCCAGTCGCCCGACGATGACCGCGTGCGCTCAGCTGCTCGCTTTTGATGCGAGCGCGTGTTTGGGTAGGGATGCCCAGGCGCGCGATGTCCTCACCGCGATTCACCTCGCGTCCCGCGGGCTTCAGCTCACCCCCTTGGCAGAGCAGCGAGCCGGGCGCGCTGCCAGTCGCGGGGTCCCAGCTGCTCACCCCGCGTGAGGCCGAGGTGCTCCCGCTGCTGCGGCAGGCAGCTCAAACGCCCAGATCGGATTGACGCTGCAGGTTGGTGTGGAGACCGTTCGCACTCACGCGCGCAACATCTACCGCAAGCTTGGTGCCGCGTCACGCCGCGAGCTGGTGGCGCTCCCGCTCCAAGCCGTCCCGGAAGCGGCTAATGCGCGATCGAGCCGGCGCTGCGTCGGTGGGCTGCGCCGCCGCGCGAAAGACAGCGCCGGCCCGGCTCACTGCGCCGCTAACCGCCCGTCGTGAGAAGCGGTCCGCCGATCAACGTGGAAATGGGGCGTCAGGAGACATGAAAATAATCATACATCCGTCTACTTGAGGGTAAATCGTCAATCGCGACGGGCCGCCAGTCGACATAACGCCTAAGGTCGCAGAAGACGAGGTCATCCTCATCCCATAGCTTTCATACGCACCGGGCGTCTTCAGGCTGAAACTAGGGAGACTCCCATGAGCAGTTCCCGTTGCCGCACCCGCAAGCAGGACGCCAGGCGGGGGCGCAGTTCCCGTCGCCTGGCCCGATTGAGCAAGAAGAAGGCGGGCGTAGGTCTGGTCTCAATCCTCTCCGCGACCGCGCTGGCGCTACCCGCGAGCGCGCTGGCGATCGGCACGGCCCCCTCGCTTGGAGCTGCCGGTTCGTTTGGGGTTCTCGGCGCTTCCACGGTGACCAACACTGGCCTGACTACCATCTCCGGTGACCTCGGCGTGTCCCCGGGTACGGCCATCACTGGCTTTCCGCCCGGGATCGTGCTGCCGCCAGGGACCACGCATCAAACCGACGCCGTGGCGGCGCAGGCGCAAGTTGACACGACGACCGCGTTCAACGCGCTCGCGGGCGAGGCTCCGGACTCCACGACCACGAGCCCGACCGCGGACATCGGTAACGGCCAGACCCTGACTCCCGGCGTCTACAAGTTTAACTCGGCGCTGGAAGTGACCGGGTCGCTGACCCTCAACGGTGAGGGCAATCCCAACAGCGTGTTCGTCTTTCAGGTCCCGTCCACGCTGATCACCGACGTTGGCAGCAATATCATCTACGCCAACGGTGCCACGGCCGCAGGCGGCTGCAACGTGTTTTGGCAGGTCGGCAGCTCGGCGACGCTCAACGGCTCCACGTTCGTCGGCAACGTCCTGGCATTGGCATCGATCAACGTCGGCAGCGCCGTCACCGTGAACGGACGACTCCTGGCCAGAACCGGCCAGGTCTCGTTGATAAACGACACAATCATCCAGGGTAACTGCGCGACTGGCGGCACCGGTGGCGGCACGGGCACCGGTGGCACCGGTGGCACCGGTGGGACCGGTGGGACCGGTGGTAGCGGTGGAACCGGCGGCACGCCCGGCACCCCGGTGACCGGTGGTACGCCCGGC
>JALYZB010000392.1 GCA_030945945.1 Actinomycetota bacterium
GCGTGAGGTTGAAGTCACGGCTGTGCTTGAGGACGGCGCCGGCGGCGGGCTGGCCACGGCGACCAACGCCGACCCCGACCTACCCCCGGACTAACCGGAACTCAACCTACACCGCCGTAGTCATGTAATCTACCGAGGCGTAAATTTAGACGGGAGCGAGCCCGAGTCGACCGAGTCCACGCGCCGGGTGGCGGTTCTGGGCGGCCGCCGGGTCCCCTTCGCCCGCCAGAACGGCCCCTACGCCAAGGCGTCCAACCAGGACATGCTCACGGCCGCGCTCGACGCGGTCGTGGACCGCTTCGGGCTCGACGGCGAATCGGTCGGCGAGGTCGCCGCGGGCGCGGTGCTCAAGCACAGCCGCGACTTCAACCTCACGCGCGAGACCGTGCTCGGCTCGCGCCTGGCGCCCGAGACCCCGGCCTACGACGTCCAGCAGGCCTGCGGCACCGGCCTGGAGGCGGCGATCCTGGTCGCCAACAAGATCGCGCTGGGCCAGATCGACTGCGGGATCGCCGGCGGGGTGGACACCACCTCCGACGCGCCCCTGGCTCTCAACGAAAACCTGCGCGAACTGCTGCTGGAGGCCAGCCGCACCAAATCCACCACCGCTCCTTGCGCCTGCTGGCGCGGCTGCGGCCCCAGCAGCTTGTTCCCGAGGTCCCGCGCAACTCCGAGCCGCGTACCGGCCTGTCGATGGGCGAGCACACGGCGATCATGGCCCGGGCGTGGGGGATCGGCCGCGAGAGCAGGACGAGCTGGCGGTCGCCAGCCACCACAAGCTCGCCGCCGCCTACGACACCGGCTGGATGGATGATCTCGCCGGTCCCGCCTCGCGCGGCGTGACCGGCAACACCGTCCGCGTCTGCGGCC
Organism: Actinomycetota bacterium; assembly: GCA_030945945.1. The sequence goes on from JALYZB010000392.1 coordinate 871, forward strand.
AGAGCCTGCTGGGGGCGTGATGACCGAGCGTGACCTGAGCACCGACCGCGAGCTCAACGCGTCGCCGCGGATGCTGCCCCTGTTCGCCCGCGCCGGGTTGACGATGGTTCCGGGGGCGGCGCGGCTGCCGTTCGTCAGTGGCGGGGGAGGGGAGGTGCCGACTCAGGGCCTCGCGCTCAGCGTGGACACCGACCGCGACCGTCTCGCCGCCTATGACCGGGTCTGCGGCTTCCCGCTCTCGGACACCGTGCCGCTGACCTGGCCGCACATGCTCGCCTTTCCGCTGCAGCTGGCGCTGATCAGCTCCGGGGAGTTCCCGCTGCCCGCGATCGGCCTCGTGCACATCACCAACCGGATCGTCTCCCGCCGCCCGATCGGCGCCGGCGAGACGCTGGCCCTGCGCGTCTGGGCCGGGCCTCTGGCCGCGCACCCGCGCGGGACGCAGTTCGCGATCCACACCGAGGCTCGGGCCGGCGGCGAGCTGGTCTGGGAGGAGGCGTCGGTGAACCTGCGCCGCGGTACGCCGCCGGTCGACGGCGGCGACATCGATCGCGCGATCGCGATCGACCCGCCCTCCAGCGAGTCCCTGCCGATGAGCGCCACCTGGCGGCTGCCCGGCGACCTCGGCCGCCGCTACGGCGCGATCTCCGGGGACCCTCAACCCGATTCACGTGCATCCGCTCACCGCTCGCCGGTTCGGCCTCCCGTCGGCGATCGCGCACGGGATGTGGACCGCGGCCCGCTGTCTGGCCGCGATGCATCCGCTACACCACGCGGTCACCGCCGAGGTCGCCTTCAAGCGTCCGATCCTGCTGCCGGCGACGGTTGCCTTCGCCGAGGATCGTCAGCGCGGCGAGGTCCGCTTCGGGGTCCGTGACGCGCGGCGTGACACGCCGCACCTGGATGGGCGGCTGAGCTTTAGCTAAGCGCCCGGCCCGCGCCTAAAGGCCCGGGCCGTCTATCTTCCGTGGCTAGTGACCACTTTCGCAGACCTCGGTCTCTCCGATGACATCCTCGAGGCCGTCCGCAGCGTCGGCTATGACTCGCCGAGCCCGATTCAGGAGCAGACGATCCCACTCCTGCTCGAAGGCCGCGACGTGATCGGCCAGGCGCAGACCGGCTCGGGCAAGACGGCCGCCTTCGGGCTGCCCATGCTCCAGTACGTCGACCCGTCCGAGCACGAGGTCCAGGGCCTGGTGCTGACCCCGACCCGCGAGCTGTGCATCCAGGTCACCCAGGCCCTGCGCACCTACGGCGCCAAGCGGGGCGTCGATGTGGTCGCGGTGTTCGGCGGGGCCCCCATCCGCAGCCAGCAGTCTCAGCTGCGCGCGGGCGGCCACGTCGTGGTCGGCACCGTCGGCCGAGTCAAGGATCTGATCTCGCGCCACTCGCTGATGCTGCACTCCTGCCGCTTCGTGGTCCTCGACGAGGCCGACGAGATGCTCGACCTCGGCTTCCTGGAGGACGTCGAGAAGATCCTCTCGCTGACGCCCTCCAGCCGCCAGACGGCGCTGTTCTCGGCCACGATACCGCCGGAGATCCGCCGCCTCGCCGATCAATACCTGTATGACCCCCAGACGATCAAGGTCAAGTCCGCGACGCTGACCGTGGACACGGTCGAGCAGTTCGCGCTCGAGGTGTCCTCGCGCGACAAGAACGAGACGCTGGTCAACGTGCTCGAGGCCGAGCGCCCCGAACAGGCGCTCGTGTTCGCGCGCACCAAGATCCGCACCGATCAGCTCTACCGCACCCTGCGTGACCGCGGCATGAACGTCCGCGCCCTGCACGGGGACATGACCCAGGGCGCCCGCGACGGCGTGATGATCTCCTTCAAGAGCGGCCGGGTCCCGCTGCTGGTGGCGACCGACGTCGCCGCTCGCGGACTGGACATCTCGGGCATCTCGCACGTGATCAACTTCGATGTCCCCACCTCCCCCGACATCTACGTGCACCGGATCGGCCGTACCGGGCGGGTCGGTCGCAGCGGCCGCGCGATCACCTTCTACGAGCCGCGCCAGCAGCGCGAGGTTGTCGCGATCGAGAACCACGCCGGGGTCAAGCTCTCACCCTGGGTCAAGGACGCCCGCGTGGCGCCGACCCCCGTCAGCGCACCGCCCAAGCGCCATTCCAAACCCAGCGAGGTGGCCGCCGCACCCAACGGCGAGGGCCCGTACCGCAAGCTGATCGTCTCCGGCGGCCGCGCGGCCGGAATCGAGCCCGCGGACATCATCGCCGCGATTCGCGCCGCCAGCCGGCTCGATGGTAAGGCGGTGCGCAACGTGCGGGTGCTCGAGCACTTCGCGTTCGTCGAGGTGCCCGATGACGACGCCGAGCGCGTCGTGCGCGAGACGGGTGGCACCGAGGTCCGCGGCCAGGTCCTGCGCCTCGAGCTCGCCCGCGCCTGAGCGGCGCGGTCAGGACTCGGACCGGACGCTGTCAGGTCGGCGACAAGCGTCGCCGCGACCGCCCCGAGCGTGAACGTCACACGGGGATCAAGGCGATCCAGGCCTCCAGCACCAACTGAGGTGCCGGGTTCGCGTCGCGCGGCGGCGCGGCGGCGCACCCGGTCAGGCCGGGCGATGCCCAACCGGCCAAGCGGGGTAGGGTCAGGGCATGTCTACAGCCAATCTGAACACCACGCTCGGGACGATCGCGCTCGAGTTCTTTGATGACGACGCGCCCAAGACGGTGGCCAATTTCCGCAAGCTGGCGGCGGACGGCTACTACGACGGCCTGATCTTTCACCGGGTGATCCCGGACTTCATGATCCAGGGCGGATGTCCCGACGGCACCGGTTCTGGAGGGCCCGGATACACGTTCGAGGACGAGTTCAATGACCACAAGGTGGTCCGCGGTGCCCTGGCCATGGCCAACGCCGGACCCAACACCAACGGCTCGCAGTTCTTCGTGGTCACTGCCACCAGCGCTCCCTGGCTCGACGGGAAACACACCGTGTTCGGCGAGGTGACCGCGGGAATGGACGCCGTCGACGCGATCGAGGGTTTGCCGACCGGCGCTCAGAATCGGCCCGTCGACGCGCCCAAGATCGAGTCGATCGAGCTCGACCCCCAGTAGCCTTCCCGTTTCCGGACCCCCGCCGCAGGAGGAGACCCATGGGCGCCACCCAGCACGAGCAGGCTGAGACCAACGGTTCGGCCACGCGCACGATCGGGGTCGAGAATCCGGCCACGGGCGAGCTGATCACGACCATTCCCGTGCTCGGCGCCGACGAGCTCGCAGCGATGGCGACCCGCGCCCGCGAGGCCCAGCCTCAGTGGGAGGCGATTGGCTTCGAGGGTCGGGGGCGGATCATGCGCCGGGCCCAGAAGTGGATGTTCGACAATGCGCAGCGGGTGCTGGAGACGGTCGTCTCGGAGACCGGCAAGACCTACGAAGATGCCCAGCTCGCCGACTTTGGCTACACCGCGTCGGCGCTGGGCTTCTGGGCCAAGGAGGGCCCCAAGTACCTCGAGGACGAACGCGTACCGTCCTGGAACAACCCCGTCGCGGCGGGCAAGAAGCTCATCATCCGCTACGCCCCGGTCGGGGTGGTCGGGGTGATCGGGCCGTGGAACTTCCCGATCGCCAACTCCTTCGGGGATTGCATCCCGGCGATGATGGCCGGCAATACGGTCATCCTCAAGCCCAGCGAGGTGACGCCGCTCAGCTCGTTCCTGATGGCCGAGATGCTGCAGGAGTGCGGGCTGCCGGCGAACGTCTTCCAGGTTGCCACCGGCGACGGTGGCACGGGCGCCGCGCTGATCGGCCAGGTCGATTGCGTCATGTTCACGGGCTCCAGCCGCACCGGCAAGGCGGTCATGAAGGCCGCCGCCGACGTGCTCGTGCCGTGTTATCTGGAGCTCGGCGGCAAGGATCCGATGATCGTGTGCTCCGACGCCAACCTGGAGCGCGCCGCCAACGCGGCGACCTTCTTCTCGATGAACAACGGGGGCCAGGTCTGCATCTCGGTCGAACGCTGCTACGTGGAGGCGCCGGTCTATGACCAGTTCGTGCAGAAGGTGACCGACAAGGTCAAGGCGCTGCGCCAGGGGGTCCCCACCCAGGAGGGCGCCGTCGACGTCGGAGCGGTTATCTTCCCGCCCCAGCTCGACATCGTCGCTGACCACGTCAAGGACGCCGCCGCCAAGGGAGCGACCGTGCTCACCGGCGGCCACGCCCGCACCGGCCCCGGCCGCTTCTTTGAGCCGACCGTGCTCGTTGACGTGGACCACAGCATGAAGTGCATGACCGAGGAGACGTTCGGCCCGACGCTGCCGATCATGAAGATCGCCGACGCCGACGAGGGCGTGCGGCTGGCCAACGACTCCGAGTACGGGCTGCAGGCCAGCGTCTGGACCGCTGACACCGAACGCGGCGAGGCTCTGGCCCGCCGCATCCAGGCCGGTGTCGTGTGCGTC
>JALYZB010000477.1 GCA_030945945.1 Actinomycetota bacterium
TGCCCGTCGACGGTGACGATGTTGTTGGTGTGGTGGGCCTCCGGGGAGGCGGCCTGGGCCTGCGTCGTGCCCGTCGAGCACCCCGGGTAGGGCGCGAACGGCGTCCCGGGGGCCACCGGCGAGGTCAGCGCCGTGCTGGTGATCTGGCAGCGGCGCAGGGCCGCGAAACGCGGGTCCAGCAGCCCGCCGAGCGGCACGTGCACGTAGCGGGGATCGCCAAGGTAGCGGTTGCGATCCGCGTAGGCCAGACGCGAGGCCTCCAGGTAGTGAAACAGCGCGGTCGCGCGCGGCTCGGAGCCGAGCCGGAATCCGCTGAGGAGGTTGAGGATCTCGCCCTCGGTCGAACCGCCGCTGGAGGGCGGCGCCATCCCGTAGATCTTCAGGCCGCGATAGCTGACCTGGGTCGGGGCGAGCACCCGCGTCCGGTAGGACCGCAGGTCCTTCATGCTCATGATCCCCGGATTGGTGATGATCGTCGTGCCGGGGGCGAGCCCGGGATGGTCGTCGGCCGAGACCAGCGCTCGGCCGATCGGGCCGTTGTAGATGGCCTTGGCGCCGTCGCGGGCGATCAGCGCGTAGGTCCGCGCCAGGTCCGGGTTGCGCAGCAGCGTGCCCACTGGCAACGGCTGGCCCGCCGGGGTGAGCAGCAGCTTGCGGCTCGCCGTGTAGGCCTGCAGCGTGGGCAGGCCGGCCTGCTCGAGCTGGTTGAAGTTGAAGTTGACCCGGAAGCCGCGGCGCGCGACACCGATCGCCGGCTGCAGGTCCTGGCCCAGCGTGCGGTTGCCGTAGAGCTTCAGCGCCCGATCCCAGGTGGCGACCATCGACGGCACGCCGGTCGAGAGCGGCTGATTGGACGCGGTCGTGTAGTCCATCGGCTTTCCGGTCATCGGATCGGTGAACATTGTCGGCGTGCACGCGGCCGGGCATGCCTCGCGGCCGTCGATCGTGGTCACGCGATGGGTGCGCGCGTTGTAGATGACCATGAAGCCGCCGCCGCCCGGGCCGGCCACGAATGGGATCGTCACGCCCAGCGCGCTTGCCGTGGCCACCGCCGCGTCGACCGCGTTCCCGCCCCGGCGCAGCGCGTCGATCCCGGCCCGGCTGGCGTTGACGTCCATCGAGGTCACGGCACCCCCGGTGCCGGTCGCGACCGAGGCCACGGTCGCCCGCGCCCCAGCGGGGACGAGCACCCCCGCGGCGAGCAGGGCGGTCAGGACACTTCCGATTCTCCGGTGACGCATGGCGGGCTCCTCAGCGTGGTGCAGACGTGCCCGTCCGGTTACCCACCGTGCCCGGATGTGAAAACCGTGTCGCCCGGCAGCGCTACGCCGCCACGATCAGCCGGATCGGATCGCCGTCCATTGAGGCGAGCGGCTCCACCCCACGAACCACGTCATCGAGCGGCATGATGTCCGAGATCGAACCCGAGACGTCGAGCCGGCCGTCGGCAACCAGGGCTCGCCGGCGCGATCGGTCAGGCCGGCGTAGGGCGCCGCGTCGGCGAGGATCGCCGCCTGTTCGATCGGGACGTGTTCGGGCACGGCGGTGAGCGACTGTCAGGGCACGATCACGTACTCGGCCCAGGCGCCGCCGTAGGCAAAGCCCATGATCTGCGGCGCCAGGCAGCTGCCGGGCGGATCACCACGCACGCAGTTCACGCCCATCCCGCACGGACGGCCGGCCGTTATCAGCACGCGCACACCGGCGCGCCAGTTCTCCGGTACGTCCTCCCCGCGCTGCTCGATGACGCCCGCGGGCTCGTGCCCCGGCGTCACCCGCGCACGCGGCGTGGGCAGTGTTCCGTCGACCAGATGCACATCTGGTTTGTCGCCGCAGCGGCCCGCGCCGTGCGCTCAGCCCGCCCCGACCGGCAGCTCGGCGGCGTCGGTGCTGCCCGGGACCCCTGCGCTGCCGGCGGGGCCGATGCCGCGGGCGGCCTGTGAGTGCTCGCGGCTGTCCTTGGTGGAGATCAGCAGCGCGGCGAGGATCGCGCCGGCCAGGGCAAACCCGGCGCCGACGAGAAAGGCCCGGTCAAAGCCCTTGGTGAGCGCCACGGCGGCGTTGTGCGTACCCGCGTGCAGCAGGCCCTGGGTGCGGCTGTTGGCGATCGTGGCCAGGATCGCCAGCCCGAGGGCGCCTCCCACCTGCTGGGAGGTATTGATCAGGCCCGACGCGAGCCCGGCCTCGTGTGGCTGAGTGCCGGTGACTGCGGCGATCGTCACTGGCACGAACGCGAAGCCCAGGCCGACCGCGGCCAGCAGCGACGGGCCGAGCACGTCGGACACGAACGATCCCCCGGTGGCCGGCACCTGGGAGAACCAGAAGAGTCCCCCGGCGATCAGGAGAAGACCTCCGATCAGCGGCGGCTTGAAGCCAAAGCGGGTGACCAGCTGCGCGGCGGCTCCGGCCGAGAGGATGATCCCGACCGCCAGCGGCAGGTAGGAGAACCCGGTCTTGATCGGCGAGTAGTGCAGGACGTTCTGGAGGTACAGGGAGACGAAGAAGAACATCGAGAACAGCGAC
>JALYZB010000404.1 GCA_030945945.1 Actinomycetota bacterium
CGGACTGCACGCCACCCTCGGCCGCCGCCTGCCGCACACGCTGCGGATCTACGCGTTCGGCGCCGCGCTCGGCGGCCGCACCATCCTGGGTGAGGCGCGCGCGCTGGCCGTGCAGTCCCACATCCCATTGCGCCAGGTGACCCTGGTCGATCGCCACGCCAGCTACGCGCACAACGACCCCAACGGCGCGTATCCGCATAACGCGTTCCTCGCCCACCTGATCCCGTTCCTGGACGGGATCGCCGCGCCGCACCGCTGAGCGCCGGGGCGAGGACTGTCAATCCCGACGGCCGGCACAGGCTCCGACGCGCTGCGCCGGGCACTGGTAGGACCCGCGCCGGAGGGCCTGCGGTCACTCAGCGGCGACGAGCTCGCGCACCTCGCGGAAGCGGTGAGCGACGTCGGCGCCCGGCCCGCGCGCTGGCGCCGGGAGGCGAACGTGCGCTGCAGCACGTCCCTCGGCTTTTGCGGGGGCCGATCCGGCGGCTGACGGGATGAGCCGCGCCCGACGCGTTGTCGGGACGGGCCGAGATCCTCAAGCTCGCCCGCGTGCTCGACCGCGAGCCAGACGAGCTCGCCTATCTCGAGCGCATCGCCGTCGCGGACCTGCGCGCGCAGATCATCGAGGTGCTCTGCGGTTTCGTCGGACCCCTCAGCGACGACGCGGTCCGCACAGCGCTTGCGGAGATGGACGACGCAACCCTGCTGCGGGTCGGCTTCGTGCTCGAGGACAAGGGTCGGCTTCCGCTGCTGGTGAGCCTGCTCGAGCCTGAGCGCCTGGCGGGCCTGATCGCCGCGGCCGAGCAGGAGCTGTGGGTGCAAGACCTGCTCGGCCACAAGCTCACCGAGCGGATCGCACGCTTCCCCGCTCGCCGACGGCTCACGCTCGCCCAGCGCGCCGCCCACCGGGGCGCAATCCAGCGGCTCGGACTGCTCGGCGAAGCCGTGGCGCTCTAACCTCGGCTGCGTGGGACAGACCTACCAGCGCATCGAACCGTTCCTCGCGAGCTGGATCACGGCTCAGCCGATGTTCTTCGTCGGCACCGCGCCCAGCGCAGCGGAGGGCCACGTCAACGTGTCGCCCAAGGGGCCGATCGGCACGCTGCGGCTGCTCGACGATCACACCGTCGCGTATCTGGACCTGATCGGCTCGGGTGCCGAGACGATCGCGCACCTGCACGACAACGGGCGGATCGTGCTCATGTTCTGTGCCTTCTCGGGCTCGCCGCGCATCCTGCGCCTGTACGGTCGCGGCGCGGTGCTCGGACCGGGCGCGGTGGACTTCCCCGATGCCCCCGAGCTGCCGCTCGAGATGCGCCGGGCGGTGATCTCGGTCAGCGTCGAGCGAATCGCGGACTCCTGCGGTTACGGCGTGCCCCTGATGAGCTATGAGGGCGAGCGCGACAACACCCGCCGCTGGGCGGAGGGCAAACTGGCCAAGGGCGGGCCGCAGGCGCTCGCTGCGTACACGGCCGCCCACAACGCCCGGAGCATCGACGGGCTCCCGGCGCTTCCCCGCTAACGCTCAGGGTGTGTAGACCGAGCTGCGGCAGGGCTGCCCGCCGCACACGTCGGTCACCGCCCCGCCCGGGGCAAGGAAGGCCGACTTCTGTACGCGCGCCAGCGGCGTGGACCGCACGTCCTCATGCGGATCGATGTTGTTGACCGCCTTGACCGGCGGCAGGTTGGCGAACGGAGGCGGCTGGACCCGCCCCGCGCGCTGTCCCAGATCTCGATCGCAGAGCCGTGGAACGGGATGGCGCGGATCGCCGGCAGCCCGTAGAAGAGATTCGCGTTGGCGGCACGGTTGGTGGTGAGGTCAAGCCCGGGCCGGTAGACCGAGGCGCCGACTGTGCGCGCCTCGACCGCGGCGGAGTAGTCCGACACCTGGAAATCGCCGTAGGCGATCTGCATCAGCACCTGGTGCGCCGGGGTGTCGGGCAGGGGATGGTCAGTCATCTGCTGGGCGTATTCGTCGGGATCGCCGCGGTCCCACAGCTGCTGGATGAGATCTAACAGCCACGGGTGCAGGGTCTCGTCGGGATAGGCGGGATAGAGCAGACCCCCGAAGGGCGCGAAGTCCACACTGCGCTGGACGAGCAGGTTGCCGTAGTCCTCGCCGGTCACCCCGAGCACGCGTGGACGAAGTCTGGTGCCACCGCGGTGGTCATCCCGCCCTCGATTCCGCCCTGGCTGTTGCCGTCGGAGTAGAGGTGCGCGGTGTCGATCACCGGCCGCCCGCCCGACTGGAACGCCAGGTTGGCGGCAAACCCCTGGGCGTTGAGCATCAAACGACCGAGGAACAGGGTGTTCAGCACGCCCTGCTGCAGGCGATCGATGACCGGTGCGAAGAGGTTCAGGTTGGCCAGCGCCCTGGCGTCGTTGAGGGTGTCGACACTGGCCAGGCCCCACCAGTCCGTCGCACAGAAGACCATATTGTGCTCGGTCGCCATCGCCTGCACGTTGGCGGCTTCGACCTCGCTGTGCGATCCGAGCAGACCATGGCCGTAGAGGGCGATCCGGGCCGGAGCGCCCGCCGTCGCCTGGGCGGGCACGATGCACTCGAAGAGGGCGGTGGCGACGTTGCCCGGAATCTGGGTGGGCAGCGCTTCGACGGCCGATGAGCTGTAGTGAAAGCCCGGCGTCGCGGCGGGGCCGCAGACGACCAGGAAGCACGGGACGCTCAGGGTTCCCGCCACCGCGGTGACCGGGCCGGCGACCCCGGCCTTCGGCGCCAGCGTCGCCACCGAGGTCACCTGATAGGCCGGCGCCCGTCCCTGGACCTTGAGATCGGCCAGGTTGCGATCCCCGAGCCCGGCAAAGGCCCGGTTGCGGATTGCCAACATGCGCCCGGCCAGATCCGGCGTCGAGGCGACCGTGAAGTCCCAGGCCTCGTATAGGCCGGATAGGCCCGCGCGCGCGGCGGAGAGCCGAGAAGATGCGGGCGTAACGGCCTCGCTGACCGCGCTCGGCGAGCGGGAGTCGGCCGGCCGCGCGCAACCGGCGAAACCACCCCGGCGCACCGATTCGCGCGCCGGACGCAGTCTTGAGGTTGCGCAGCGCGACGATGTAGCTGTGGCCCTCGAGCAGGTTGCTCGCCGGGTGGATCAGCAGGTCAGACAGCGGGACGGCACCAGTCCGGCTCATCGCCGCATTCGTGTCCAGTCCGGGAACGTGCAGGATCACCGCGCTCCCGGGGCTGAAGCCGTCGGCGCGGTCATAGGGACCGACCGCGATCCGCACGCCGTGGACGTCGACCGGCATCGCCGCCACCGGAAGCTGCACACGGAGACCGGTGCGACTGCGCAGATCGCTGCGCGTGAACCGGTTGTCGGGGAGGGGAACAGGCACGCGGCCCTCGAGAACGGCTGACAGCTCGCAGCCAGACGCGCTGCCTGAGCCTGATTTGCCAGGGCGGCGGTCCCAACGACGGCCGCGATCGCAACCCGCGGCCCGATCCGGGGCAGAACGCGCATGAAATCTCCTCACCCAGACAACGAGGGCCGGCGCTGGCACCGGCAGCCGCAGCAGCCTCTACGGACTCGGCAGGAGTCGCCGGCCGGCTGGCCGCGGTGTTGAAAGCGCCAGCGCCGCCGTGCGCCGAGCGCGCAGCACCTCACCCTGGAACCTCGTCGAGCTGGCTGACAGCCCTGATTTCGGCGCACAGGCTCAATTCATTAGCCGGCGAGGCCGGCTAATGGATTGAAAGTCGCTGCTGACGGCGACTATCGTGGCGGCGATGGAGCACGCGCCCCGCTTGCGAGCGTGTGCCGGCGCCTAGGTCACCTCGTCGCGGCCCGCGGCGGGATCGGAGATGATCCGCGAGCCCTGGGCGCGGCCGTGGCTGAGGAAGCTGACTGACCAGCGCAGCATCACCACGAGCCGGTTCTGGTAGCCGATCAGGTACCAGATGTGCACGCCGAGCCAGATGAACCACGCGGGCAGCCCACTGAGCCGGATCAACCCGAGGTCCGCCACCGCACGACCCCGTCCCATGGTGGCCAGATTGCCCTTGCTGAAATAGCGGAAGGGCGTGGCCGGCTGACCGTGCAGGCGCCGCTTGATCGCTCTGGCGGCATACGCGCCCTGCTGGATCGCCACCGGGGCGACGCCAGGGAGATCACGAACGGCACCGTCGCCGTCCCGCACACGGACCATGTCACCGAGCGCCAGCACCTCGGGGTGGCCCGGGAGGCTGAGATCGGGTCCGACGGTGACCCGTCCCGCATGATCGACCTCGGCGCCGCTGGCCTGACCCAGCTCCCCGGCCAGCGCTGACGCGCGCACTCCGGCGGCCCAGATGACCGTCCGTGCGTTGATCCGCTCCTGGCTGTGATCAGCTGCCTGGAGAGTCGCCCCGCCGGCGTCGATCGCCACCACCTGGCGCTGGACGGTCGGCGTGACCCCGAGGGCGCGCAGGGACCGCGCCGCCTTGGCCGATAGCGAGGACGGGAACCCCGACAGGATTCGGTCGGCCATCTCGACAAGCAGGACCCGCGTGTCACCGGAATGGATGCGCGAGAAGTCACGCCGCAGCGTGTCGCGGGCCAGCTCTCCGATCTGCCCGGCGATCTCGACTCCGGTGGGTCCGCCCCCGACGACCAGGAACGTGAGCTCGGCGTCACGCTCGCCGGGGTCATCGGTGGCCTCGGCGCGCTCGAAGGCGTCGAGCACACGAGACCGGACGGCGATCGCGCTCTCCAGGGACTTCACCTCGCCGGCGACCTCGCGCCACTCCTCATGTCCAAAGTAGGAGTAGCTTGATCCGGTCGCGACGACGAGCGTGTCGTACGGGAGCTCGGCCGGGCTGCCCGGGGCACCGTCGCTGGCGAGGATCACCCTGCCGCGCGTGAGATCGAAGCCGCTCACGGTGGCCAGCAGGACGGTGACGTTCGGAGCCGATCCGAACAGCGAGCGCAGCGGGTAGGTCACGTCACTGGGGGACAGAGAGCCGGTGGCGACCTGATAGGTGAGGGGCTGGAAGAGATGGAAGTTACGACGGTCCACCAACGTGACCTCCACCTCTGAGCCGCGCAGCGCCTTGACGACCCGCAGGCCGCCGAAACCGCCGCCGATCACGACCACGCGATGTCGGTGCCCCGATTCCATCTCGTCTGACGGTAGCGGCCCGGTGGCGACGCTCGGCAACCGCCGCTTCGGCGCGATTGACCTCACGGTTCGCTCACCGCCAGGCGCTCAGCAAGCTGGAGGCGGCCACGCGCACCGTTGTGCGCGGTGGCGCGGTAGGCAGGCACCGTCTCGCTCGTGACCAGGCCGGTTTCCCGGGTCAGGTCATCGGCGATCGCGAACCATCGGCGGATGGCCGCCGGGGTGTCGACGATCACGGTGACGATGGGGACGCGACGCCGCAGCTGCCAGAAGGAGTCCCCGTGGGGCTGGCGATTGCCGTGGTAGCCCCAGATGCCGCGCAGGCTGGTCGCCCCGGCGGCCTGGACGCGGCGCAGTTCGCGGATGAGCGCGTCGTGGAGCGGCGGCCATTGGCATGGACCTGCTTGCCGCTGTAGACCATGAGCTTCTGCCAGATACCTCGGCCGGACGGGTCGCTTTCGGGCAGGTGGGGGGCTCGGCGAGCTTCACGCGGTCGAACTTGCAGACCCGAACCCGTTCCAGAGTGATCAGCGGCCGCGACAGCATGCCGCAGAGTTCGGGAACCAGCTCGGCGATGCGCGGCATGGAGCCGACCGCGATGACCATCAGAGGCACAGACGCGTTGCGTCCAAAGAACTTCGCGCGCTCGCGCACCCCGTGAGCGGTCCCGTCCACGCCCAGAAGCACGGTCGCGCCGGCGATGCCACGCTCGCGAAGAATGGCGACGACCGCCTCGTACGCCGGCTTCCCGCTGACGCGTTCCTGCCGTCCGGCATAGATGGTCAGCTTTGTCTCGGCCTGCTGGAGCCAGGGCAGGTTGGGCCGCGTGGTGATCCGGCCGGCCAGCATGTGAGCCCGCTCCAGCGTCACCAGTCCGTTGAACTCGAGCGCGTTGACCTCGCCGAGGGCTGCCTCGATGCGCTCGCGGGTGTCGACGGCCACGGAGACGAGCGGGAGATCTTCGGAGAGGGTGAGCAAGCGGTCGGTACGGATGTGCTGGTTCGGTCCAAAGCCAAGCACGCCCCGCAGCAGGAGGCTGGTCGCCAGCTCGTGGCGACCGTAGATGTCGGTGAACGCATCCGCGAGAAAGCCGCCGTTGGCGCGGTCGCGCTCGCCGAAGTAGGTCGTGAGCTTCAGGCAGTCGTCGTTCACAGTGCAGCTCCCAGGTGTCGACCCGCCAGAGCAGCCAACACCCCGAAGATCAGGCTCAATGCGAGGTTGAGCAGGCCAACCCGCCATCGGCCATCCTCGCCCAGCCGGTGGCTCTCAAACGTCCACGTGCTGAAGGTGGTGAACCCTCCGATCAGGCCGGTACCGGTGAGCTGGTAGGCGGCGCCTCCGAGCGACGCACCGACGAGCAGACCGAGTACGAAGGCGCCGAGGATGTTGACGGCCAAAGTTCCGTACGGGAACTCGCTTCCTGCCCAATCTGAGACCTGTCCGTCGAGCCGAAAGCGCGCCATGGCGCCGACGCCGCCGAGCACTCCGATGCCCAGGATCACGGGAAGGCTCATCCGGTCACGCGGGCTCGCCGGACAAGGTTGGTCGCGACCGCGACGACGACGAGTCCGGCCACGACGCTGGCCGCCGCGTAGGCGAGGGCGAGCGCTATGTCACCGGCGTCGAGCATCTTCAGCAGCTCCACCTGCATCGTCGAGAAGGTGGTGAGCCCGCCGCAGAACCCGGTGCCGAGCAGCGGACCACGGTAGGCTGACACCGGCAGGCGCTCCCGCAGCCGCGTGGTGAAGTAACCGAGCAGAATGCCCTCAGGACGTTGACCGCGAACGTCGCCCAGGGCCACTGTCCGGGGCCGGCCGGTAGAGCTTGAGCAAGCCCGGCGCGGCCCACCGCGCCCACGAAGCCGCCTGCGAATATCGCCGCGAACTCGCGGCGGTCAAACCCCATGGAGAGCGAGCCTCATCGCTCGCGTTCAGGCTACCCCAACCCGTGCTCGGCGGCATAGGCCTCGGCGACACGTCGCGGCGCGCGCGTCAACCACGCCTCCACGATCACCTCCCACAGCTCTGCGCGATCGATCTGATCCAGCCGCACCAGCACCGCGCTGTAGCCGTCGAAGTGCGGGATCGTGAAGAACACGCCGGGGTCACCTGAGATGAGCGCCTCCTTGACTCCGAGGTTCTCGACCCGCACCCCGAGAATGGGGCCGTCCGGTGCGCGCTCCCCCAGCGCCCGCAGATCGGTCTGACCGAGGGGCCGCTCCCAAACGAACCCCTTGTCGTGCACCCGCCAGAAGGCATGGCCGCGCGACGGCCGCTCGTTGGTCTGCGGCAGCCCGAGGGCGATCTCGCGGACGTCATCCCAGGTGGCCATGCCCGCGGCTACCCTCGCGTCGAGCGACGCCCATGGTGACGCGCGCGGCCGCGCGCGCTGCGAGCAAGCGCGTAATCGCCGGACTGGACCTGGCTGTAGGCGGCGACGCTGGGGTCATCGCACCGGGACGCGCATATGCGAAGCGGTACTTGATCGCCGCCTTGTTTCCGCTTACCCGCACACAGGTCACGGTACCTCCCGAAGTGAAGGCACCCATCGGAACACCGATGACTCCCTGAACCGAGACGCACCCTCCGGGGTTCTGGCCCCCCAGGCCGCTGTGCGCCACGATGCTCAGGACGCCGTAGCCGGGACCGGCCGGGCTCGGGTAGGCGCTGCGCGCGGACCCCGTGACCGAGTAGCGGCGAAGTTCACGTTTCAGTGCGGCGGCACTGAAGGTCCGGAGGGTCCCTGCTCGCCGGATTTCGACCGGGCTGCGGCTGCTGACTGGTTGACGCCGTCCCAAGCGTCAGCTCCCGCCAACGCCAGAGCACTACCGCGCGGCGGAGGCCAGTTCGGCGTCGACGCCGGCGGCGACGAGCGCCGGCTCGGCGCCGCGCACCGCCTTCTCGAGCAGGCGGAACAGGGTCGCCCGCTCCTCTTCGTCAAGGACGGCGAGCACTTGATCCTCGATCGACTTCTGGGCGATGGCCGCTTTGCGAAGCACCTCTTGGCCGGAGGCCGTGATGAGGACGCGGTGGCGTCGGCGATCCTCGGAATCCCGACGGCGAACGAGGTGGCCGCGGTCCTCGAGATCGTTGAGGAGCAGGACGACGTTCTTGGCGTCCATGCACAGTGCATCGACGAGTTCTTGTTGGGGGGCACCGTCGTGGTCGTTGAGATAACTGAGCGCCATCAGCAACCGCAGGTCGATCCCGAGCAACTCGGGATTGCTCCGTCGAAACACCTGCTTGGAGAGGCGGGCAAGAAGCATCACCGGACTCGTCTCAGACCTGCGCTCGTCGTGGCTCATGGTCGGTCGACTATACCGTATTCCGGATACGGTTACTTTTAAGTATATGATCCCGCTTGGGTAATTCGTTTACGCAACAGGAATGATCCATGCTAGGGTCTGCGCACCGCCAGCAACGAAGAGGACCCGATGACCGAGACCGCCACCGCCCGAGCCCCGAAAACCGAGCCCAACCGATGGGCTGTCCTCGCACTCCTCGGCGTGGCGCAGCTGATGGTCGTGCTCGACGCGACGATCGTGAACATCGCGCTTCCGTCCGCACAGCGCGCCCTGCACTTCTCCACCGACAACCGCCAATGGGTCATCACCGCCTACGCGCTGGCCTTCGGCAGCCTGCTGCTTGTCGGCGGCAAGCTCGGCGACCTGTTCGGGCGCAAGTGGACGTTCATCGCCGGCCTGGCCGGGTTCTCACTCGCCTCGGTGCTCGGTGGTCTCTCCCAGTCATTCGGCATGCTGGTCGCCGCCCGGGCACTGCAAGGCGTGTTCGGGGCGCTGCTCGCCCCGTCGGCACTCGGCCTGCTCACCGTCACCTTTCAGGGCTCGCCAGATCGGCCCAAGGCGTTCGGCATCTTCAGCGCCATCGCCGGCGGGGGCGCCTCGTTCGGACTTTTGCTCGGCGGCGCGCTCACCCAGGCCATCTCCTGGCGCTGGTGCCTCTACGTCAACCTGGCGATCGCCATCCCGACCGGATTCATGGCCGTGAGGCTGCTGAGCAACCAGGCTCAGCCGCACCGCCCGCGGATCGACGTGCCGGGAGTTGCCGTGGCTTCCGGCGGCCTGTTCGCGCTCGTGTTCGGCTTCTCCAACGCCGAAACACATTCCTGGTCGGCGCCGCTCACGATCGTCTCGCTCGCCGTCAGCGCCGCCCTGCTGACCGGCTTCGTGTTCCTTGAGCGCCGCGTCCCGTCCCCGCTGCTACCGCTGCACATCATCTGGGACCGAGCCCGGGGCGGTGCGTTCGCGACGATCGCCCTCGCCGGCTCGGCCGTGTTCGCCGTCTTCCTTTTCCTCACCTACTACCTACAGCAGAACCTCGGCTTCACCCCGCTGGCGACCGGCGTCGCGTTCCTGCCGATGACGGCGATGATCGTCCTCACGGCGACGACGGTGCAGACGCGCGTGCTGCAGCGCACCGGGGCGAGGCCGATCGTGATCGTCGGGATGACCCTCGGGATCATCGCGATGGTCCTGTTCACTCGGCTGAGCCCGCACGGGACCTACGCGAGCGAGGTTCTGCCGCCGCTGCTGCTCACCGGCATCGGCATGGGGTGCATCTTTGCCCCGGCGTTCTCGACCGCCACCCTCGGGGTCGAGCGCTCTGACGCCGGCATCGCGTCGGCCATGGTCAACACGTCCCAGCAGGTGGGCGGCTCCGTGGGCACCGCGCTGCTGAGCACGATCTTCGCCAGCGCCGCCGCCGGGTACGCGACGACCCACGCCAGGACCGCAGGCCTCGCGAGCGCTGCCTCGATCCACGGCTACACCACGGCATTCGTATGGGCCGCCGCCCTCTTCGGGATCGGCCTCCTCGTCGCGCTGTTCATCCTGCCCTCCGACGGAGCCGCGCGGGCCGCGACAGCGCACGGTCGGGCCGCCGCCGACCTCGAGCTCAGCATCGAGCGCGCGTGACCAGCTCCATCTGCAGCCGCGCCCGGGCGCACTCAGACATCGCATCCGCTTCCCCCTCAGACGAGAGGCTCAACATGGGCCAGATCCTCGCTCCGTCGATCCCATCGGAGTTCACGCGGCGCGGCGTTCGCC
>JALYZB010000424.1 GCA_030945945.1 Actinomycetota bacterium
TCAGCGCCTGGACCTCGGTGTTGGCCAGCACCTTGTCGATCCGGCTCTTCTCGACGTTGAGGATCTTGCCGCGCAGGGGCAGGATCGCCTGGGTGCTGCGGTCGCGCGCCGAGACCGCCGAGCCGCCGGCGGAATCGCCCTCGACGATGAACAGCTCAGCCAGCGACGGGTCCTTGACCGAGCAGTCGGCCAGCTTGCCGGGCAGCGTCGAATTCTCCAGCGCCGACTTTCGGCGCGTGAGGTCGCGGGCCTTGCGGGCGGCGGCGCGGGCCTGCGCGGCGGAGATCGACTTGCGGAGGATCGCGCGCGCCTCCTGGGGGTTCTCCTCCAGAAACTCGGACAGGCGGGCGTTGACGATCGAGTGCACGAACCCCTGAATCCCGGGGTTGCCGAGCTTGGTCTTGGTCTGGCCCTCGAACTGGGGGTCGGTCAGCTTGGCCGAGATCACTGCGGTCAGCCCTTCACGGACGTCCTCGCCGCTGAGGTTGTCGTCCTTCTCGCGCAGCTCGCCCTTCTCGCGGGCGTACTTGTTCAGCGCGCCGGTCAGAGCCGAGCGAAAGCCGCTGAGATGCGAGCCGCCCTCGATCGTGTTGATGTTGTTGGCGAACGAGAACACGGACTCCTGATAGGAGGAGTTCCACTGCATCGCGACCTCGACCGCGCCCTCCTTGCTCTCGCCCTCCAGAAAGATGATCTTGCGCTGGATCGGGTCCTTGTTCTGGTTGAGGTAGGCGACGAAGTCAACGATCCCGCCCTCGTAGTGAAACTCGACCGACTTGCCCTCGGCGCGCTCGTCGGTGAGAACGATCTTCATGCCCCGGGTCAGGAAGGCCGTGTCACGTAGGCGCTCCTCGAGCGTCTTGAAGTTGTAGTCGAGTTCCTCGAAGATCTCGGCGTCGGGCAGGAAGGTCGTCGCGGTGCCGGTCTCCTTGGTCGGAGCTCCCTGGACGATCGGGCCCTGTGGCTTGCCGCGCTCGTAGACCTGGTTCCAGTGAAAGCCGTCACGCCGCACCTCGACCTCGAGGCGCTCGGACAGCGCGTTGACGACCGAGGCGCCGACCCCGTGCAGTCCGCCGGAGACCTTGTAGCCGCCGCCGTCGCCGAACTTGCCGCCGGCGTGCAGCACGGTCATGATCACCTCGAGCGCGGGACGCTGCTCCTTGGCCATCGTGGCGACGGGAATCCCGCGACCATCATCGATCACGGTGATCGAGTTGTCGGGGTGGATCGTGATCGTGACCGAGTCGCAGTTACCAGCCAGCGCCTCGTCCACGGAGTTGTCCACGATCTCGTAGACGAGATGGTGCAGACCACGCTCGCCAGTCGAGCCGATGTACATGCCCGGACGCTTGCGCACGGCCTCGAGCCCTTCGAGGACCGTGATGTCCTGGGCGTCGTAACTGGATTTCTTGCTGGCGCCCGTGGCGCCGTCATCGTTCGCCAACGATCCTCCGATTGACGTTGAGACGCGCCGGATCGCGCGCCAGGTCGGCGCGCCGGGACGTCGCAGAATTTATGTTGAGAAGAATAGCACAGGGACCGGTCGAAACCGGGGGCTCGATGCTGACGTTTTCCCTGCAAAAGCAGACAAACTTGGCGGTCTCCGGCTACCCCTGATGCCCGGTTGCGACACACCGCAGGCGCTGGATCATGCGTCCCGGCAGCGCCTGGTTGAGCCGCTGCACGATCCCAGGCGCCATCAGGTCAAGCTCCTGGGCCCAGACCGACGCCGAACAGGACACCGTGAGGATCCCGGAGCGCTCCGAGGTGGGCTGCGCCTCGGCGGCGATCGCAACGCCGACGGTGTCGGGCCACACGCGCTGGACGTCGGCGAGCACGGTGTCGGGAGCGAGGTCGTCGCGAAGGCGATCAAGCGCGCGCTCCAGGCTCCGCGGGCCCCGGCGGGGGGTGCCCCCCATCAGCTCGCCGCCCGCAGCCGTGGCGCTGCGTCCGCCGGCGCGTCGTCCGACGCGATTGAGGCGGAGTCCGCTGGGCCGACCTGCGCGCCCGCGACGACGAGTCGGGTGACCGCGGCATCCTCGCCTCCGGGGATCTGCTCCAGGCCGGTCGCGGTGATCACCGATTGGCCGCCCGCGCTACGCAGCAGGGCGACCAGCGCTCGGCGGCGGGTGAGATCGAGCTCGCTCATCACGTCGTCCAGCAGCATGACCGGCGGCGAGGACCGACGCTCTCCGATCGCCTCACGTTCGGCCAAGAGGAGCGCCAACAGGGCGAGCCGCTGCTGGCCCTGCGAGCCGAATGCGCGCAGTTCCCGGCCGGCTCGCTGGGTGGCGAGATCGTCACGGTGGGGACCATGGCTGGTGAAGCCCCGCTCGAGGTCAGCGTCCGTGCGCGCCTGCAGCTCGGCCGCCAGCTCCTCGGCGTTGGCGGCTCGTGATCGCGGACGGTAGGCCAGTGCTGGCTCGCCATCCAGTCCGAGCGCCTGCGCGATCGCGGCGAAGCGGTCACTGATCTCCTGCACCGCCGCGGCGCGGTCGGCCATCAACGCCACCCCGTGCTGAGCCAGCTGCAGGTCCCAGCTGACCAGCGAGGCGCGCGAGCCGGCGCCGGCACGCAGGCGGGCGATCAGCGCGTTGCGCTGAGCCAGGCTCTGGGCGTAGGCCCGCCGCGTTGCCGAGCGCGCGGGCCACATGGCGGTCACGAACTGGTCCAGATGCGCGCGGCGGACCGATGGGGTCCCCTTGATCAACTCCAGGCGGTCGGGCAGGAACACGCTGAGCAGCGGCCGGCTGCTGACCTCGAGCAGGCGCTCCACGGCGGTGCCATCGACCCGCATCTGTTTGGGCTCCCCCGGGGTGAAGCCGACCGTCAGCTCATGGCGCCCGTCGTCGCCCTCGGCGGTCACCACGACGCGAGTCGTGCCCTGTCCGAAGCGCACCACGTCGCGTTCGTTGGAGGTGCGACAGGAACGCCCCGTGCACCCGAAGTACAACGCCTCGATCAGGTTCGTCTTGCCGGCACCATTGGGTCCGGTGATCACGGTCAGCCCCGGACCGAGGTCGACCTGCGCAGACGCGTAGCCGCGAAAGTCGCGTAGGGTGACGCGCAGGACGCGCATTGCGGCTCGACTAGACGTTGAGCCTGATCGGCATGATCAGGTACCGGAACCGGCTCTCGTCGCCGGATTCGATCAACCCGGGACGCAGGGGGCTGATCAGCTTCAGAAGCACGTCGGAATCGTCGATCGCCTCCAGGCCCGCGCGCAGGAACTCCGGGTTGAAACCGATCTCCAGCGGCTCTCCCTGGAATGCGGCCGGCATTGACTCGCGCGCCTCACCGACGTCAGGGGTCTGAGCCGACACGGTCAGCTCACCCGGCGCGAAGGCCAGACGCAGCGGCGCGTTCTTCTGCGCCAGGAGGCTGATTCGGCGCACGACGTCGGTCAACTCCGAACCTGCCAGCCGCAGCTCGTGCTCGAAGGTCTCGGGGAGCAGCTGGCGGTAGTTAGGGAACTGGCCGTCAATCAACCTCGACGAGAGGATGACCCGTCCGAGCGTGAACAGCACCTGGTTCTGCCCGACGCTGACGCGCAACTGCTCGCCCTCCGCGTGGGTCACCAGTCGAGCCAGCTCCTGCAGCGCGCGGGCCGGGACATTGACCTCAAAGCCGGCCGAGAGCGGAGTCTCGAGCACGGTCTCCTTGACGCTAAGGCGATAGGAGTCGGTGGCGACCATCCGCAGCTCGCGCTCGGAGGCCGACACCAGGATGCCCGTCAACACGGGGCGGGTTTCGTCGCGCGACGCCGAGCCGGCGACCTTCAGCGCCGTGGCCACGAATGCCTCGGCCGGCAGCTCGACCGTCGAGTCGCCATCGGGCTCGGGGAAGGTCGGGAAATCGTCGCTGCGCAGGGTGCGAATGTGGAAGGTCGCGTTGCCCGAGAC
The DNA here is from genome assembly GCA_030945945.1 of Actinomycetota bacterium. The sequence goes on from JALYZB010000424.1 coordinate 3,903, forward strand.
CAGCTCGACGTCCTGTTCTGCGGCGCGCAGCTCGAGGCCGACCGCGGCAGCCGGCAGCGAGCGGACGACGTCGAGCAGCAGCCGGGCCGGGAGCACGACCGTGCCCTCGCGCGCCACCTCGAGCTCGAGCGGGACGCGCAGACCGACGTCCATGTCGGTCGCCCGCAGCTCACCACCGGCGGCATCGATCGCGAATTGCACCCCGGACAGGGCTTGGATGGCGCTGCGAGTGGAGGCGACGCGGCCGACGGTCTGGAGCTGCGCGAGCAGATGGTCGCGCTCGATGGAGATCTTCATGACGAATACCTACAAAGGAATTGAGAAGTCATAGGGAGGATGGATTGTGTGCAGAACTCATAGATTGCCCGCAACGAGCGGCGAAGTTGTCGCGCTGGAGCGACAGGCAAGTGTGTCAACCGCCCCGGTCGGTGTGGTGATGGCGGACTCGTTCGGCGAGAACACGGACCTCGTTGAGGATGTTGTCATCAGCACCGGCCCGTTCGGCGACGCGCTTGCAGGCATGCAGCACCGTACCGTGGTTGCGCCCCCCAAAGGCGTCCCCGATCGCCTGGAGGGACGCCCCGGTGAGATCACGCGCGAGGTGGATGGCGACCTGCCGGGGCCAGGCGATGCGTGCCGTGCGCCCGGCGGAGACGAGTTCGGCGGTCGAGATCGCGAAGTGGGCAGCGACGACCGCCTGCACTCCTTTGATCGTCGGCGTGCTCGGTGTCGAGTCCGGATAGAGATGGTCCATCACTTCGGTGGCGAGCTCGAGGTCGAGCCGGCGCTGGGTCAGTGAGCCGTGCGCCACGACCCGGATCAGGGCGCCCTCCAGCGCGCGGATGTTCTGGGTCACGCGGCCGGCGATCAGCTCGAGCACGGCGGGATCGGCGATCGTGATCTGATCAAGGGCCGCACGCTTGCGCAGGATCGCCACGCGGGTGGCGAGATCCGGAGGGCTGATCTCGGCCACCAGCCCGGCCTCGAATCGCTCGCGTAGCCGGGCTTCGATTCCGAGCAGCGCACGGGGCAGGCGGTCACAGGTGATGACAAGCTGGCGTCCGTCCTCGCGCAGCGCGTTGAAGGTGTGGAAGAACTCCTCCTCGGTGCGGGCCTTGGCGGCGAGGAACTGGATGTCGTCGATCAGCAGGACGTCGGCGTCGCGGTATGCGCGCTTGAACGGCTCCATCGCCTTCGTGCTCAGCGCGCCCATGAAGTGATTTGTGAAGGCCTCGGCGGTGCTGTAGCGGACGACGGCGCCGCCCCCGAACGCCTGGAGGTAGTTGCCGATTGCGTGCAAGAGGTGGGTCTTGCCCAGTCCCGGGCGCGCATGCAGGAAGAGCGGGTTGTAGGCATCGCCGGGCAGTTCGGCGACCGTCAGCGCCGCGGCGTGGGCCAGACGGTTGCCCTCGCCGATGATGTATTGGTCGAAGCTGTAGCGGGGGTTGAAGCTCTCTCGGGGACCCGCCGGAGGCGCGGGGACCCCAACCGATCCGCCGGGAGGGCTCTGCCGGTGAGGGCGACTGGCGTCCTCGGAGAAGACCACCCGGATGCTCTCGCCGAGCGCCTGACGAGCGCAGCGCTCCAACAGGCGGCCGTACCGTGCGGCGATCCACTGACGGGTACCGGGGGGTGCGGTGAGGATCAGCGCTTCGCCGTCGAAGGCCTGTAGCTCCAACTGCGCGAGCCAGATGTCGAAGGTCGATTCACCGACCCTCCGCCGGAGCTCGGTACGGATCGTCCGCCACGCAGGCACGGCATCATGATGCGTGGGCAGCGACAAGCGCTCCTCCCCGGAGATCCAGCAAGAACAATGACGAGGTCCCGGGGCAAGAGACCAGCCGGGGGCGGCGAATATAGCAATGGGACCTTTTGTCCGCTCGGGTTTGGCGGGGCCTTGGCGCAAAGCGCGGGAAAAAGCGACAAGGGCTTGCGTCGGGGCCCGGTGCGGCGTCGACGCCGGGGGCTCCGCGCCGACACACGGAATGACATCCGACCCTGCGTATACTGAGCCTCTCCCGATCGGAACGTCTAGCTATGAAACGTACCTACCAGCCAAAGAAGCGCAAGCGCGCTCGCACCCACGGGTTCCGCAACCGCATGAGCACACGCGCGGGGCGCCTGACCCTCAAGCGCCGGCGCGATAAGGGACGCAAGCGCCTGACGGTCTGATGCTCGCCGGGCGGGCGGGAGTCGTGTCCGGACAGAAGTCAGGCCGGGGTCGACTCTCTCGCAGCGCGGAGTTCGATCGGGTGTTCCGTCAGGGCCGGTCCCACGCAGGCCGTGACCTTGTGCTCCACGTCTTCCCCCGCAGTTCGGAGGAGGAGGGCTCGCGCCTGGGTCTGGCGGTCTCGCGCAAGGTCGGCGGCGCTGTCGAGCGCAACCGGGTCAAGCGCGTTCTGCGCGAGGCCTTTGCGGCCGAGGGCCAGCGACTTCCCGCCGGGACCGATGCGGTCGTGGTTGCGCGCAGCGGCGCCTATGAGCTCGCCGAACGCGAGGGTATGGCCGGGTTGGCCGCCGCCCTGGCAGAGTTGATCGACAAGGTGCCGGGCGCCGCCCCGCAGCGAGAGGGCCGGCTGTGATCTTTCGCCGGCTGGCCGTGGCCCCGATCCGTGCCTACCAACGGCTGTTCTCGCCGGCATTGGGCCAACGCTGCCGGTACTACCCCTCCTGCTCGACCTATGCCGTGCAGGCGGTTGAGAACTACGGCATACTCCGCGGGCTCGTCCTGGCCGTCTGGCGCGTGCTGCGCTGCAACCCGCTGAGTCGCGGCGGGGTCGACCCGGTGCATGAGCAACGGCTGTTCAAGACCCGCGGCCGTACGGCGAGCGTCTGACCATGTTCATCGACGCCAACATCTTCCAGCCACTGATCGACGTCTTTGAGGCGGTCATCAAGTTCTTCCACAACTCGGTGGGGGTCCCGTGGGGCTGGTCGATCGTGTTGCTGACGGTATGCGTTCGCGCGCTGCTGATCCCGTTGACCGTCAAGCAGTTCGGGTCGATGCAGCGCATGCAGCAGCTCGGGCCCCAGATGAAGGAGATCCAGAAGAAGTACAAGGAGGACAAGGAGCGCCAGCAGCAGGAGATGATGCGCTTCTACAAGGAGAACAACGTCAACCCGTTGGGCTCCTGTCTGCCGCTGGTCGCCCAGATCCCAGTCTTCATCTCGCTCTTCTACATGCTGCGCACGAGCTTGCGGGTCGACATCTGCCGGGCGCATCAGCCACTGATTCACGGCGTGATCGACAAAGCCCACTTGCGTCCCTGCGGCGCTGGCCACGGCGCCGGCTTCCTGTTCATCCCGGATCTGACCAACAAGGCCACCGGCGCTGTCCTGGTCGTGTTGATCGTCCTCTACGTGGGCAGTCAGCTCGCCTCGAGCCTGTTGATGTCCAGCCCGACGATGGACCGCAACCAGCGCATGCTCATGTTGTTCCTGCCGGTGTTCTTCGTTTTCTTCGTGATCAACTTCCCCGCCGGCGTGCTCGTCTATTGGATCACCACCAACACCTGGACGATGGCCCAGCAGTTCGTGATCAAGCGCCGGATCGGACCGACGACCGCTGTCGCCGTCGCGGCTGACGCCGGGCCGGCCACCGGGACGAGTGTCGTCCCGACGATGCGCAGCGGTCCAAAGCCAAAATCATCCGCAGGCGGTGATCAGCCGGCCGGCAATGGTCACAGCCCGGGGGGGCTGGCGGGGCTGACCGGACTGATCCGCGGTCGCGGCAGGTCATCGGACGGTGACGCGACCCCGGTTGCGGCCCGCCCCGCCGGACCGCCGCCCAAGCCGCCGCGCAAGAAGAAGAAGCGCTCGGGGCGCCGGCGGTAGCCGTGAGCGTGGACACCGCCGATACCGTTCAGCGGCTACGCGACCTCCTGGAAAGGATCGCGGGAACGGCCGGCGTCGAGGTCTCGGTCGAGATCGAGGATGGGCCCGACGGGTTGAGCGCCGAGTACGTCGGAGATGACGTCGCGCTGCTGATCGGACGCCGCGGCGAGACGATCGATGCGATCCAGCATCTTGCCTATCGGATCGCCATGCAGGGTGTCGCCGAGCGCCGGCCGGTGACTGTGGACGCCGCCGGCTATCGCGAGCGCCGCGCGGAAACCCTTCGGTCAGCGGCTGACCAGGCCGCGGAGACTGCGGTCAGCCATCGCCGCGCGGTGCCGCTGGAGGCGATGAACGCGCTTGAGCGCAAGGTCATCCACGAGCACCTCAAGACCCGCCACGACGTCGACACCTACAGCGAGGGCGCAGAGCCCTCGCGCCACCTTGTGGTGGCCCCGCTCGTCGCCTGACCCCGGGGTAAGCGCCGGAGTGGCCGCCGGGACGGTTTCACGTTTTTCTTGACGGTGAAACACGCCTCCGATAGAACTGGGCCGCGTGGTCGAACTCTCGGAATTCGAGCGGGGCATGGTGATCGGATTGCTGATCGGAGAGGGCTCATTCGGCGGTGATGGCCGCCAGCCCCAGGTGACGCTGCGCATGCATGTCCGCCACGAGGCCCTGTTCAGATGGCTGCAGGAGCGCTTTCCGCGCGCGCGCCTGTACGGGCCCTACCACCACGGTGGCCGTCACTACTACCAGTGGATGGCCCGGGGGCCGGGGCTGGTCGATGACCTGCTCCCGTATCTGGACCCGGCGGACATCGAACTAGTGGATACGCACGCGGCCGGGCGGATCGCGGCGATGCTCGAGCGGTACGCGCCCTACATCGAGCGCCAGCGCACCCTCGGCGCGTGACCCGCTCGGTGACCGGGGGTGGCTCTCTGAATCGGCAGACGGCAGACCTCGCTACGCGTTTCGGCCTGCCCGCGTCGGCGGCAGAGTCCCTGGCGGCCCTCCTCAGCCTGCTGACCGAGGACCCACTGGCGCCGACGACGATCCGGGACCCGGGGCGCGCGCTCCGTGACCACGTCGCCGACGCGCTCGTCGCGCTCGAACTGCCCGAGGTCCGTGAGGCGGGCACGATCGCGGACCTCGGCGCCGGCGCCGGGGTACCGGGGCTGCCGCTCGCCATCGCACGGCCCCAGGCCACGGTGTTCCTGGTCGAGAGCAACCGCCGCAAGTGCGCATTCATCGCCCGTGCGATTGCGGCTACAGGGGCAACCAACGCGGTCGTGGTCCCGGAGCGGGCCGAGAGCTGGTCCGACGGGCTTGGCCGCTGTGATGTCGTCACCGTCCGCGCGCTCGCTGCGCTGCCGACCGTGGCCGAGTACGCCGCTCCGCTCCTGCGCGACGGCGGCGCGCTGATCGCCTGGCGGGGGCGCCAGGATCCCGACGAGGAGGCCGCCGCCGCCGCCGCCGCGACCGAGCTCGGCCTGTGGTACGAAGCCCCCGTCCCGGTTCGCCCGCATCCCGACGCCGCGCACCGTCATCTGCAGCGGCTGGTCAAGATCTCCCCGACGCCCGCTCGGTTTCCCCGCAGGCCGGGCATGGCGCGCAAGCGACCGCTCGGATCGCTCCGCGCGAAGGGGATCTGACCGCTCCCAGCGCTAGCTTGATTGCGATATGGCCACCGTGTACGCGATCGCCAATCAGAAGGGGGGCGTTGGCAAGACGACGACGGCGGTCAACCTCGCCGCCTGCGTCGCCGAGGCCGGCTACGAGTCGCTGCTGATTGACATCGATCCGCAGTCCAACGCCACCCTGGGCCTCGGGCTCGACAAGCACGTGCAGCCGACCGTGTACGACGCGCTGGTCGGAGACCTCGGCCTCGCCGACACGGTGCTGGCCAGCACAATCGACAAGCTCGGCGTGATTCCGGCCGGACCGGACCTGGCCGGGGCGGCGATCGAACTTCCACGCCTCGAGGGATCTGAGAACCGCCTGCGCGATGCGCTGGCGCCGATCCGCGATCGCTACGCCTTCATCTTCTTGGACTGCCCGCCGTCGCTGGGACCGCTGACCGTCAACGCGCTGGTGGCCGCCGACCGGGTCATCGTCCCGGTGCAGGCCGAGTACTTCGCGCTGGAGGGACTCGCTGGACTGCTCGACACGCTCGCCCTCGTGCAGCGCGAGCTCAACCCCCGCCTGACTGTGGCCGGAATGCTGCTGACCATGCACGACGGGCGCACGCGCCTGGCCCAGGATGTCGAGCGCGAGGTCCGCGAACACTTTCCCTCGCTCGTGTTCGAGACCGTGATCCCGCGCAACGTGCGGATTGGCGAGTCGCCCAGCTTCGGCAAACCGGTCATCCACTATGACCCCTACTGCGCCGGCGCCGACGCCTACTTCGAGCTGGCTAAGGAGGTGGCCGCCCGTGGCTGAGCGCCAGCGCGGGATGGGGCGCGGCCTGGCGGCGATCCTGTCGGTCGCGCCACGCGAGGAGCCCGAAGAGTTGCGTCAGCTCCCGGTCGAATTGCTCGTTCCCAACCCCCACCAGCCCCGCCGTCGGTTCGACGTCGACGCGCTGACCGGTCTGGCGGAGTCGATCCGCGTCCGCGGGATCCTTCAGCCGGTGCTCGTGCGACCCGTGGCCGGCGGCACGTACGAGCTGATCGCCGGCGAGCGCCGCTGGCGGGCGGCCAAGCTCGCGGAGCTCGAGACGGTTCCGGCGATCATCCGCCACCACGACGACGCGGCCTCGCTCGAGGTCGCGCTGATCGAGAACATGGTACGCCAAGACCTCAACCCGATCGAGGAAGCCCGCGCCTGCGCCGCACTGACCGAGGAGCTCGGCCTCACCCGCGAGGAGGTCGGGATCCGGGTCGGCCGCAGCCGCGTCGCGGTCTCCAACCTGATCCGCCTGCTCGATCTGCCCGACATCACGATGACCGCAGTCGAGGCGCGCACGCTGTCAGAGGGCCATGGCCGGGCGCTGCTGCTGGCGGCCGACCATGACGACCGGCGGCGTCTGACCCGATCGGCGATCGAGCTCGGTTGGTCGGTGCGCCAGCTCGAGGACCAGGCCCGTCGCGCCAACGCCGGGGCCGATCGCGCCGGCCGTCCCCGACGCCCACGGCCTTCGCTGCATCCCGACCAGGAAGCGGCGGTGACGACGATCTCGGACCGCCTGGGCTCGGTCCTCGGTCAGGACGTCGAGGTGACCGTGACCGCCGACGGTGGCTACCGCGTGCACCTCAGCTTTGGGTCCGCCGACGCCGCGCTGGAGCTCGCCGCGCGCCTCCAACCCTAAGCCCCGTCACCACGGCGTGCTCGATACCATCGAGCGCACAGCACGGGCGATTAGCTCAGTCGGTTAGAGCGCTTCTCTGATAAGGAAGAGGTCCCAGGTTCGAATCCTGGATCGCCCATCCTGTATTTGCAGGGCTTTTGGGTTGGAAGACACCGGCGGGGTCGTAGGACGCGGACACCAAACGGACACCTCGGA
>JALYZB010000512.1 GCA_030945945.1 Actinomycetota bacterium
CGACGTTATGCGTAACAACCAAGTGGACGACCAGCTCATCCGCCAGCGCGAGGACGCGTTCAGGTCCTACCAAGCGCTCACCCCGCCCCGGGTGCTCACCTCCGATGGCGAGGCGATCTCCGGAGCGTACCGGCGCGACGGGTTGCCGGCCGGCGCGCTCGTCGGCTTACCGGTCTCCGGCGGGACCATCGACGGGCGCGCCCGCGTCGTCCTCGACATGGAGGAGGCCGATCTCGAAGCGGGCGACATCCTCGTCACCGCCTACACCGACCCCAGCTGGACGCCCCTGTTCGTCACGATCAAGGGCCTGGTGACGGAGGTCGGGGGCCTGATGACCCATGGCGCGGTGATCGCACGGGAGTACGGCTTGCCGACCGTCGTCGGGGTGGAGCACGCTACCCAGCTGATCCAGGACGGGCAGCAGATCCGCGTGCATGGAACGGACGGGTACGTCGAGATCCTGCCCTAACCGGGCTGATCTCACGGCCGTATCCGATCGGCGGGTCCGGCCTGTCAGCACCGTGTCGCCCTCGGCGATGACCTCGGACGCCTGCTCGTCGTAGAGCAGGAACTGGAATTTGCCCGGACGCCCTCGCTCACTCCTCCCCTCGAGAGCCGCCACGCCCGCTTTGCGCCCAGTCCGTCTCGGTAGCTCGTCGCAGCGGCTCCGGTCGTCTGGCCACTCGTCGTCGGAGGGTGTCCGTCTCACGGTGCAGGGGTTTTGGATCAGCGGGTTCGGCGTTGGTTGTAGAGGCGCTTGGCCCAATGGTAGGAGGCGAGGGCGATCGCGACGCTCCAGGCGATGGCGGCGACGGCGTGGGCGCCGATGTGCGTGCCGGTGAGCAGCCCGCGTAGCGTCTCGGTGACGGGCGTGAATGGCTGGTAGGTCGCGAACTGGCGCAGCCCTGCGGGCATGCTGGCGGTGGGGACAAAGCCGCTGCCGAGGAAGGGCAGCAGGGTCAGGAACATAGGCGTGTTGCTGGCGGTCTCGACGCTCTTCGCCGCCAGGCCGAGTGCGGTAGCAAGCCAGATCAGCGCGAGCGCGAACAGCGCCAGCACACCGATCGCGGCGAGCCAGGATGCGCCGTCGGCGGTTGGCCTAAAGCCGAGGGCAATCGCGACGCCGAGGACGATGAGGATGCTGATCAGAACCTGGATGAGGCTCGCCAGCACGTGGCCGGTGAGCACGCACCCGCGGGTGATGGCCATGGTGCGGAACCGGTCGATGATGCCTCCGGTCATGTCCATGGCGACCACAATCGCGGTGCCCTGGACGGCTGCAGCGACGGCCATGAGCAGGATGCCCGGTGTGACGTAGTTGAGGTAGCCAGCGCGGCCGGCGTGACCACCGGCAGGCCCGCGCCCGAGCCCTGCCCCGAGTTGGCCTCCGAAGACATAGACGAACAGCAGCAGGAACACGATCGGCATTCCGACAAGCAGCAGCGTCATCGACGGGTAGCGGCGCAGGCGCCGCAGGTTGCGGCCGAGCATCGTCGCCGAATCGCTCACGGTGTACGCGAGGGCACTCATGACACGGCGGCGTTCTCGGCGCTCGGGTGGCCCGTGACGGCGAAGAACACGTCGTCGAGATCGGGGGTGTGGATCGACAACTGCGCAAGCTCGACCCCGGCATCATCAAGCTGCTCGAGCACGCGGCGCAGCGCGGCGACATTGCCGTCGTTGGGCACGCGCAGGATCAGGTCGTCGTCCGCGCGGGAGGAGGTTGCGAGCGCGCGTTCCGCCGCACGCAGCGCATCCGGGTCGGTGAACTGCAGCCGAATATGGCCGCCCGGGATGTGGCGCTTGAGCTCGCCGGGCGTGCCCTCGGCGACGATCCGGCCACGGTCAAGGACCGCGATCCGGTCGGCGAGCTCGTCGGCCTCGTCCAGGTACTGGGTCGTGAGGAAGATCGTGACGCGCTCGGCCGCCAGTCCGCGGATCGCATCCCACATGGTGCGCCGGCCGCGCGGATCCAGACCGGTCGTGGGCTCGTCGAGGAAGATCACGCGCGGGGCGCCGACGAGCGTCATCGCCAGATCCAGCCGCCGCCGCATCCCGGCCGAGTAGGTCGACACCGGCTTGCGTGCGGCCTCGGCCAGGTCGAACACGTCGAGCAGCTCGACTATTCGGCGTCGCCCCGCCTTACGACCCAGATGGTTCAGATCAGCCATCAACCGAAGATTCTCCTCGCCGGTGAACAGGTCGTCCACGGCCGAGAACTGGCCGGTGACACCGATCGCTGCCCTCACACCGTCCGAGTCGGCGACGACGTCGTGACCGGCAACGCGCGCCTGCCCAGAGTCCGCCGCGATCAACGTGGACAGGATCCGCACCATCGTCGTCTTGCCCGCCCCGTTGGGGCCAAGCAGACCGAAGATCGTGCCCTCCGCGACCGTCAGGTCGACGCTGTCGAGCACCACCGTCTCTCCGAAGGACTTGCACACCCCGGCGGCCTCGATCGCCGGTGCGCTCGCGACGGTCACGATCAATCCCCTTCCGGGCGATGAGATGCGGCCGGGAGACGCCCCGCGGCAACGAACGCCTCTCGGCGCGTGTTCCACTCCTGCTGCAGCACCGGCATCCGCTCGACCAGGAACTCAGCGAACGCAGATATCTCCAACAGCACCGCTTGGCGCTCGCGGGGGGCGTCGCGCACCACGTGCAGGCCCTCCTGCATCAACGCGCTCAATTCCTCGTACTCGGAGATATCCATGCCCATCAACTGCGGCGAGCTCAGATCAATCTGGACCCGGTCCATCCGTTCGCCAGCCGCCCGCGAGCGACGGATCCCGTGCATCGTCTCCAAAACCTTGACCGCGCCCGCGATCGCGCTGCGGCTGGCCAGCAATGCCTCGGCCAGCCCACCGATGCTCTGCTCCGGCGGATCACAGACGGCGAGATAGCCGAGCAGGCGGCCCACCATCGGCGGAAACGCATAACGACGGGCGTAGAAACGCCCCATGTGATCAGCGAAGGTGATCTGCGCGTCGGTCGGCACGGCAGCCATCTTACACAGATCACTAGGATCACACAAATCTCTGTTATCTCGTGCAGGCAGCTGATGCTCCGAGAAGGTGACGGGCCCCGCCAGCCAGCATCGTGGGTTCCCGCCTGGGACTCGGCGCGTCAGCTTGTCGCTGGGCGCGAATGCGATCTTCAGGGTGGTGTGAGCTTTAGCGCGTACAGGGTGGCGGCAACCGCCGTGGCCAGATTGAGCGATGAGACCCCGGTGGACATCGGCAGCGCGACGCGGCGCTGCGCCTGGGCCAAGAGCTCACCGCTCAGCCCGTCGCGTTCGGTGCCAAAGGCTAGGACCGCCGCGGCGGGAAACTCTTTGGGCGCGAGCGGCTCCCCAGCTGGGTCGAAAGCCACCAGGTCTCGGCCCTGGGTCCTCACGGTGCGGAGGTGATGGACGGGCAGCGCGAAGTGCAGGCCGGCACTGCCGCGCAGAGCATCCGGATGCCAGGGATTGTGGCGTCCGGTGGTCATCACGCCCGCGGCGCCCGCGGCAGCAGCCACCCGAATCACTGCGCCCAGGTTGCCCAGGTGCCTTGGGTCCTCGAGCAGCACGACGTGACCTGGACCAGCCAGAACCGTGTCCGGATCGGGCTGAACCGGACGCCGAGCCACGGCAACCACCTGGCCGCGCGGGGCCACCGCCTGGAGGGCCTGGATGTCCACAACCTCAACCGGGATGAGCACGTCGGGGGCGAGCCGCTCGAGCAGGTTCTGCACCTCCCCCGGGTCCGCGGTCCATGCCCCGAGAATCTCGCCGCCGAACCGGATCGCATGCTTGATCGCGTGAAAGCCTTCCAGAACCACAAGGCCCCGCGTCCGTCGGGCACGGCTGACATCTGCGAGCTCCATCCCTGGACAGATGATCGCTCACACTGGCTGAGGGAGTACCTCTCCCCGCTGGCGAGCTTTCCGCGTTCGCCCTCCGCTCATCCCGCATCTGCGAGCCTCTCAGATGGGGAAGCGGCACCGCCGCACCGCCGGCCAGCGCAAGCGGGGCTGGAGGGTGAGCAGTTTCGCGATCGCTCGGAGCCCGTCGGTGGTGCGTTGATGGTCGGCCCGAAACTCAGTCCACGGGGTTCGGTCTGACGCAAGGTCGTGTAGCTGGCCGAACAGCCACAGATAGGGACGCAGGTCGGGCGCTGTGATCCGGTCCCATGCCTCGGTGAGCACAATGGCGTAGGGGACGCCCGGGTCCCGGCGTGAGCAGTTCGCCCCACACCTGCGGCTGGCGGCGGCGGGCCTCCTGGAGCGCCGGAGCGCGAGCTGGTCGTGGATGTTGAAGTGGGTGGGACAACGCCTTCACGTAACTTTCGGTACGGGTAACGTTCTTGGAATAAGACTCGTGTTCATCCACGGAGCGTTTTCCCGTGACGGTGGGTGGTGGTGGGCGCCGACAGCCGCGCTGCTGGAGGGCAGCGGGATGACAAGCACTGCGGTGGCGCTGCCCTCCTGCGGAGAGGCGGGCATTGCACCGACTGCTGCCGGTCCGGGCCTTGACGACGACGCCGCGGCGACGACCGCGGTGCTGGACCAGGGTGGGCCGGCGATCCTCATCGCGCACTCCTACGGCGGGAGGTCGCCTGCCAAGCCGGCGAGCACCCAGCCGTCCAGCACCTCGTGTACATCAGCTCGTTCCTCCCCGCCGTCGGCGAGAGCCTTGCCGCCCTCAGCAGCGGTGCCACTAATCCTGTACCCGTCACCCCGCACGCCGATGGGTCAGTCAGCGTCAACCACGCCGACACAGCCGCGTTTGACTCCCGCTTCCTGCACGACGTTGAGGACTCTAAGCTCGTACGTGGCGCCCATGATCGCCTCTGCGCCCAGTCCTCCGTCGTCTTCGGAGCTGAGACGACCACGGCCGCGTGGCACCGAGTGCCGTCCACCTACGTCGTGTGCGCCGAGGACCGCAGCACCAATCCCGACCTTCAGCGCGTCCACGCCACCAGGGCCACCACCACGCGCGAGCTTCCGGCCGCCCACTTCCCGATGCTTTCGCGACCCGACCTCATCGCGGCCTGTATCAAAGAGGTCGCCTCCCGCGCCGAGGCTGACCCCGACGCTCGCTCGCAGACGGATCCCTAGGCCGGACACTGGACCCTTGCGCGCGAGCGCGGTCGCAGGGAGCTTGACCGCCGGGAGAACTGCCATCTGGGCGTGAGCGAAATCCGACGACTGGACTTTCTGGGCGTCCCATCACAAGACGCCGATCGCGCGCGGGCCTTCTATCGAGACACCCTTGGTTTGCGGCCCGAGGACCAGTGCTGGGCCGGTAATACCTGCCTGGCGATCTGGATGCCCGAGCGGATCGGCATGGAGTTCGTCACGCAGAAGGGCAACCCGCTTCCGTGAGCCGACCGGCCTCTATACTTGAGCACACAATGACTTCGTTTATGGTCACCGAGTACACGGATCCTGGCTGTCCGTTCGCTCGGTCAGCTGAGCCCACGCGTCGGCGCTTGGACTGGCTCTATGGCGCCCAGCTGCGTTGGGAGGTCCGCCTGGT
>JALYZB010000026.1 GCA_030945945.1 Actinomycetota bacterium
AGCTGAGCGCGCATCGACCGGGGATCGACGGTGTGGGTGAGCTCGAGGATGCGATCGGCCAGCGTCGACTTGCCGTGGTCGATGTGGGCGATGATCGAGAAGTTGCGGATGTGAGCTTGGTCAGCCATGGGGAAGGGCGCTGCGGGGAGGGGCCGGTCGCGAGCGGTGCCACCAGCCCGTCTAAGGGTACGAAGGCGCAGCGCGGACTCGACGCGCCGGCGCCCCTGCGGTCAGGCGCTCGCGGCCCCCCGGCGCAGGCGGCCCAGGATCAGAGACTCGATCTGTCGGGCCTCGGGGACCCGCATCAGCAGCACCAGCCACGCGTAGATCACTCCGGCAGCCCCCAGCCCGATCCCCATGGCGATGAGCTGAGCGATCAGCGATCGGCCCAGCAGGCTGTCCAGCCCCTTCCAGAGCAGCCAGCCGACCGCGGTGCTGATCGCCGTGGCAACGAGGATCCGTGCGGTGATCATCGCCGTTTGCTCGAGTTCGAGCCGTCCGTTGAAGCCGGTGCGCAGCCGCTGGATCTGCAGCCAGGTCATCACCACGTTGGCCGCCAGGGTGCCGATCACCAGTCCGGCCACCCCGAGCGGCTTGTAGAGGGCGAGGGAGATGATCACGTCCACGACCACGTTGACGGCGGCGAGCTTGGTCGGGATCCAGGGGCGCTTGAGCGCGAAGAAGGTCCGTGACAGCAGCAGGTTGACCCCGGCGAAGGGCAGGCTGAAGGCAAACCAGAACAGGGCCGTGGCGACGAGATGCGTCGACGCGGGTACGAACGCGCCGCGCTGGTAGATGAGGCGCGTGATCGGGGTGGCCAGCACCGCGAGCAGGGCCGCCGACGGGACGAGCAGCAGGGTGATCTGGCGGATGCCGACGCCCAGTGTGCGTCGCATGTCCGCCACCTCCTGGCGAGCGGCCAGGCGGCTCAGGGTCGGGAACAGGACCGTGGCCACGGCGACGCTGAAGATGCCCTGGGGCAGCATGTAGATCCGGAACGCGTCATTGATCGCGATCGGCGCGTGCACGGAGACCAGCGTGCCCAGGCCGGCGTTGAGGAAGATGTCGATGTTGATGATCCCGATGCTGACCGTGACCGGGACGAACAGGATCAGCACCTGGCGGATGCGGGGATCGCGCCAGTTGATCCGCATCTGGAGGCGGAAGTCGATCTTGCGCAGCGCCGAGGCGATCAGCAGCATCTGCACGACGGTCGCCACCAGCCAGGCGATCGCATAGGCGTAGATGGCCTGCTGGCCGTGGTACTGGGCGTGCAGCACGACCAGCAGCACGATGATCACGACGTTCCAGACCGCCGGGGCCAGCGCCGACATCGAGAACTCGTCGTAGGACTGCAGGACCCCGACGAGCAGGCCGGTGACGCTGAGCAGCAGCACGACCGGGAACAGAACCCGCGAGAGCCCGGTGGTCAGATCGACCGCGGCCCCGTGCAGCGTGCCGGTGAACAGGGGCATGACGAATCCGGCCACGCCCATCCAGATCGCGGTCAGAGCGCCGAGGCCGACGAGGATCAGCCAGAACAGCTCGGAGGCCAGCTTGAAAGCCTCCTTCTTGCGGCCCTGCTGGATCAGCTCGGTGAACACCGGAACGAACGCCCCCGAGAGAGCGGCCTGCGAGAACAGGTTGGAGAACAGGTTGGGGATCTGCGAGGCGACCGTGAACGCCGATCCGGCCGCGCTGGTGCCAAAGTACGAGGCCTGGACGACCTCACGGGCGAGACCGGCGACCCGCGAGAGCGCCGTGGCGAGGGCGAAGATCGCGGTGCTGAAGGCGATCCGGCGCCGGGGCGGGCCGGGCGGCGAAGCTGGCGGCGGCGGGACCTCGGCGAAGCTCTCGGTGGACACCAGCGCGCTATAGTACGCGCCGCGCCGCAGTCCTCTGCGGCCGTCGACTTATGGCCAACATTCACTCACAGAAGAAGCGAATCCTGCGGGCCGAGCGCGAGCGCACGGAGAACCGCCGTTACACGTCCGCGGTCAAGACGTATTTCCGCCGGCTTGAGACCGCCGTGGCCGGCGGTGATGACGCCCTGGCCGAGACCGAGCACCGCACGCTGGTCCAGACGATCGACAAGGCCGTCAAGCGGGGCGCGCTGCACCGCAACAACGGCGCGCGCAAGAAGTCCCGCGCCGCCCGTCTGCGTCGCAGCGCCTGAGACCTGGGCCACGCCGGTCCGCGGCGCCCGCGTGGAGCGGCGCGTGCACGGGTAGACGCGTCAAGGTGCGAGCGAAACCGTCTGCGCGATGACTCCGGGTGACGACGGCATCAGCTTCGAGGTCGACCGGCTGAGCGTCGGCTCGGCGGGCGGGATCGAGGTCGCCGGCCGCTGGTACGGCGTGCGCGGCCGGCGGTTCATGCGGCCCACCCTGACTCTGACCCTCAAGACCGATGGCGAGGAGCTGCGGGTGCTCGCCGACCTCGAGCACAAGCCATGGGCCGCTGAGGACGGCGATGCCTGGCTGGCCGCATTCCCGTTCGGCGGGGAGCTCGAGGCGGCTGACCGGATCGAACTCGCCGTCGCGCCCGACATCATGGTGGAGCTGGCCGGCGGCAGCGGGCGGCGCGTCAACATCGGTCGCGCGGCCGATCTTCGTCCCGTGGGCTCGACCCGCTCCGCGGTGGTCTCCGACGATCCCGCCCGTCCGCGTCCCCGCGCTCCTCGCTCGCCCGAGATCGTGCGGCTGCGTGAACGTCTCGCCCTCGCCGAGAGCACGATCACCCGTGAGCGGACCCGCCGGCAGGCCGCCGACGAGGCTCTGGAGGCTGAACGTCAGTCGGCCCGAACCCTGCAGGCGGAGGTCGGGCGCCTGCGCGCAGAGCTCGATCTGGCCGGCGCCGTACAGCGCGAGCTGGACACCGCCTCCGCCGGGTTGGATGACCTGCGCGGCCAGGGGCGCAAGTTCGACCGCGAGCGCGATCAGCTCGCCGGCGAGCGCGACGATGCCCAGCGCGAGCTCGTGCGGGAGCGCGTCGAAAACCAGCGGTTGGCCAGCCAGCTCGCCGATGCCGAGGCGGCCGTCCGTCGTCTCACCCAGGCCGGCCGCGAGGCACGGACCTCCGGTCCGCCTCCCGCCCCCATCGCGGCGCGAGCCGAGGGCCGGCCGACGGACGGGGCAACGCGACGGGAG
>JALYZB010000038.1 GCA_030945945.1 Actinomycetota bacterium
GTGCCCAACGCAGTGGTTGGCGCCGGCTGCGTCCGGGGCGGTGGCTGTACGGCCCCGGGCTGGCCGGAGCGGTCGGCGTGGCGGTGGCCCTGGCGATCATCGCCGTCCCGGGTTCGGGGGGAGGATCGAGCTCGGGTACGAGTTCGAAGGCCGCCGTCCTGTTGCCACAGGCGTCCTCGTCGTCGACCTCGGCCTCGGCGCCCTCCCACGCGCCCGCCTTTGGAGCCGCCTCCGCGCCGATCGGATCTCTGCAGGCCGGCGGCACCAACAACCGCCAGGTCGTCCAAGGGGCGCAGCTGTCTGTCAGCACGCGTCCGTCCCGCGTCGACGACGTGGCACGTCAGGTGTTCGCGGTGATCTCAGTCCAGAACGGAGTGGTGGAGAGCTCCAACGTGACCGCGACCAGCGGACCCGGAGGCGGTGCCGAGTTCTCGCTCACCGTTCCCAATCAGAACCTCGGCCCGGCGATGGCGGCGCTCTCGCGGCTGCGCGGTGCGCAGGTCATCTCCCGCAATGACGTCTCACGGGACGTCACCGGCCAGGCCGGGGGCGAGGGCCGGCAGCTGGCCGACGCCCGTGCGCTGCGCACGGCACTGCTGCGCAAGCTCGCCCTTGCCACCGCGACCGCGTCGATCGACAGCCTGCACCTGCAGATCCGCGACGCCGACGCCTCGATCGCCAGCGATCTGGCGACCTTGCGGGGCATCCAACGTCAGGTCGCCAACAGCCACATCGAGCTCACGATCAGCTCGGTCACGCCGCCGGGACGCCCCCCCTCGCCGAGCTCGGGCGGCGGCTTCACGCTGAGCCGAGCCGTTCACGACGCGAAGCGCGTGCTGGTGGTGGCGGCGGGCGTGGGTCTGATCGCGCTCGCCGTACTGGTGCCCGTCGGGTTGCTCGTCGCGCTCGGTCTGTGGCTCGCCCACACGGTGCGCGGCCGCCGCCGCGAGCGGGTGCTCGACACGGTGTAAGGGCTCCCTGAGCCTCGGCAGGTGGGGCCGCACCGGCGGGACCGTGTGATATCCCTGCCTCATGGCCACGAGCAGCGAGGAGACGATCGCGCTGCTGCGCGGCGTGCCGGCGTTCGCGACCCTCAATCAGGATGACCTTGCCCAGGTCGCCCAGGTCGTGGTGCCCCGCAGCCTGCAGGCAGGGGAGATCGTCTTTCACGAGCGGGATCGCAGCGACACGTGCTACGTCGTGCGGTTGGGCCGTGTGCGCGCGGTTCGCGAGCACGCGGGGGGCCGGCTGCTGACGCTGGCGACGCTCGGCCCCGGCGAGATCTTCGGCGAGCTGGCGATCTTCGATGAGGAGGAGCGCTCGGCGACGGTCGAGGTGCTCGAGGATTCCGAGGTGGTGGCGATCCTCGCCAAGGACATGCGTCGCCTGCTGCGCGCACATCCCGACATTGCGGTCAAGCTGCTCGCCGCGCTGAGCCGGCGCCTGCGCGAGACCAACGAACGTCTGGCCCGCCAGTCCTTTCAGACCGTGCAGAGCCGTGTGGCGACGGTCCTGGGCCAACTCGTTGCCGAGGCTCGCGCTGACGGTGCGAGCGACCGGGACGTGCTGATCACCGCCACCCAGGCCGATCTGGCTCAGCTCGCGGGCTCGTCTCGGGAATCGGCCAGCCGCTTTCTCGCCGTGCTCGAGCGCGCCGGGATCATCACCCAGGGTCGTGGCCGCCTGATCGTGCACGATGCGGGCGCGCTGGAGGGCTATGTCTACTGAGCTGGGATCATCGCCGGCGGAGTTCTCGGCCGGTGGGGTGGTCGTGGACGGGGATCAGATCGTGGTGATCGTGCCGGTCAAGCGCGGGCCGGGAGGGCGCCGGGTGCTCGGACTCCCCAAGGGCCACCTCGACGGTGATGAGACGCCGGCGCAGGCGGCCGCGCGCGAGGTCTCCGAGGAGGCGGGGGTGAGCGGAGAGCTGCTCGGCGAGCTCGGCGACGTCGACTACGACCATGCGCCGCGGGGCCGCCCGATCGCCAAGCGCGTGCGCTTCTTCCTGTTCGCCTACCGCGCCGGTGACCCGGCCGACCACGACCATGAGATCGAGCGGGCCTACTGGATGCCGCTCTCCGAAGCCGTCGACGCGCTGACCTACGACGGCGAACGCGAGATGGTGCGGCGCGCGATGTCGTGGACGGTCGCGGACCGGTAGGCTGCCGCCATGTTCTCGACAAGGAACCCCTAGCTGTGCGGGTGCTCAACTTCTACTCGTCGGTGTTCGGCGACCAGTTGCGCCGCGGTCGTAAAACGGCCACGATCCGGCTCGGGGACAAGTCCCACAAATACCACAAGAACGAGTGTGTGCTGGTCACCATCGGCTATCAGCACTCGCCACGAGAGAAGATCTTTCACGCCGTCATCGATCAGGTCGAGGTCAAGCGGATCTGTGACCTCTCGCCGCGGGAGATCGAGCACGACAACCCCGAGTTCCGGCGCGCCGACGAGATGATCCACTTCCTCGAGCAGATCTACGGCCGCAAGGTCTCGCGCGACGACACCGTGACGGTGGTGCGCTTCTCGCAGATCATCGAGCATCCGCCCGAGGGCCTGCGCGACCGCATGCACGGTCTCGGCGGCGCTCGCAACTAGCTGTCAGTCGATCGGGCGCCGGCTTGCGCTGACCGTCGCGCTCGCGTTGGCGGCCTCCGCAGCGATCCCGGCGTCCGGGGTCAGCGGCGCGCCGCACGATCGTCGCCCGAGACCTGCTCGCAGGCTCGCAGCCAACCCGCCACAGCAATCGATCTACCCGATCGCCACCACTGACGCCGGCGGCCATCTGCTGACCGGCGATCACGCTACACGATCCGCTTTGCCCGGCGCTGTTGCCGCGGGTCAACGCCTTCTGGTCAGTGACGCTCGACGACGCGCAGGACTTCCTGGCCGCCAACCCGATCGGCCGCTACGCGATCGGCGACGCGCCGGGCGCCGCCGGCGGGGGCATCGCGCCGGACCGGGCCGCCGCGCTGCACGGATGCTGGAAGCCGCCGTTGATCCTGCGCGCGAGCGTGCTCAGGCGGCACGCGGGAGGCTGAAGCGCACGCGCGCGCCTGCGGTCGAGTCCGCGATCCAGATCTGACCGCCGTGGGCCTCGATGATCGCGCGCGAGAGTGCGAGCCCCAGGCCGGCCCCGGCGCTGCTGCGGGCGGCATCGGCACCCCCGCGATAGAAGGGGCTGAAAACGTGCTCGCGCTCGGCGGCGGAGATGCCCTCGCCGGTATCGGCGACCTCGATCTCGACTCCCTGGGGGGTGGGCTGCGC
Organism: Actinomycetota bacterium; assembly: GCA_030945945.1. The sequence goes on from JALYZB010000038.1 coordinate 3,268, forward strand.
GCGGACCACGACGCTGCCGTCGGCCGGGGTGTGACGGATCGCGTTCTGGATGAGGTTGAAGAGGACGCGCTGGAGCTTCTCGGGGTTGCCGCGGGCCGGCGAGAGCTCGGGCGCCAGATTGATCGCGACCCGGACGCCCTTGGCCTCGGCCTGCGCGCGCATGGCGTCAACCGCCTCGTCGACGAGGTCACTCACCGCCAGCCGCTCCAGGCTCCATCCGATATCGCCGGCCTCGAGCCGTGACAGTTCAAACAGGTCATCGATCAGCGCGCTGAGCGCATCGATGTGGGTGCCCATGCGGCGCACATAGGACCGACGCTGCTCGCCGGCGACGATGTCGTCGCCGATCGCGTCGGCCAGCAGGCGCAGGGAGGTGATCGGCGTGCGCAGGTCGTGCGAGACCGAGGCCACGAGCTGATGGCGCGCCGCCTCGGACCGGTCGCGCGCCGCCTCCTCGACGGTCAGCCGGGCGATCATCACGTTGGCCGCGTCCGCCACCTGGCCGAGCTCGTCATTGGCTGAGGTGCTGATTACGATCTCCCGCGCCCCGGTGCCCACCGACTCCAGACCGTCGCGGATCGCGTCCAGGTCGCCGACCAGCGCGCGCGAGACCAGCCACGCGCCGGCCACAGCGAGCACACCGGCGCCGACGACGATCGCCGAGACGAGCAGCACTGCGTGGTCGGAGATCACCATCAGCAGGCCGATCACGACCAGGCCGGCGAGCACCGGCGCTACGGCCACCGCGGCGATCAGCGCGAGCTGGCCCGCCAGCGAGCGGGGACGGATTCGGAGCCGGCGGGTGCGTGATTGGACAGTCACGGCGAGAACCGGTACCCCACGCCCCACACGGTCTCGAGATGGACCGGACGGCTCGGGTCACGCTCGAGCTTGGCGCGCAGGCGCCGCACATGCACCGTGACCGTCGAGGTGTCGGTGTAGAACGAGTACTGCCAGACGGCGTCCATCAGTTGGTTGCGCGAGAACACCTGAAGCGGGTGGCGGGCCATGAACAGCAGCAGGTCGAACTCGCGCTGGGTCAGCAGCACGTCCTCCTCGCCGACGGTCACACCGCGTGCGGTCGGATCGATGCGGATCTCACCGAACTGCAACGGCTCGGAGCGGGTGATCGGCTTCTCGACCCGGCGCAGCACCGCATCGACCCGCGCGACCAGCTCGGCCGGGGAGAACGGCTTGACGACGTAGTCGTCGGCGCCGAGCCGCAATCCGATCACCCGATCGGACTCCTCGCCCCGAGCGGTGAGCAGGATGACCCCGATCGGCGCCGGCTCGCGGTCGCGCAGGCGGCGCATCACCTCGAGGCCGTCGATACCGGGGAGCATGAGGTCGAGGACCACGAGGTCGGGTCGCGCACGGGCCGCGCAGGCCAGGGCTTGGGTGCCGTCGTGGGCGATGCTGGTCTCATACCCGGCGCGATCGAGGTAGCGGGCCACCACTTCGGCGATGGTGGGCTCGTCGTCGACGACCAGGACCGATCCGCGGCTGTGCTGCTCCATAGGACATTCTCGCAGTGACGGGCGCCCCGGTCGCACGGATGGGGCCCGGGTTCACGGTCTGTTCAGCTTTGGCCGCCGGTCAGCGCACCGGCCCGCGGTGCAGGATGACGTTGCGGTCCGCCGATGATCCGGAGGCGAGCATGGGGCGCCCACCCTCGGGATCGAGGTAACTCAGCTGACGGGAGATCGAGCCCAACGTGCCGGTACCGGCGTGGTCGAGCATCCAGGTGCGGATCGCGACCCCACCCCGAGCCGTCGCCTGCACGACGATCGCCCGGGCCTGCTGGGGATAGTCGATCAGCGAGGCGGTGGCGATCAACCAGTAGCCGCCGGCTGCGGTCGGGCGGGGAGTGATCTGGTTGCGGTGGATGTGTCCGCAGAAAGCGGCGATTACGCGCGGAGCCCGGTCCATGACGGCAAACAGGGCATCGCCTCCCGACGAGGAGGCGATTGGCTGATGGGTGACCACGATCACCCAGCGCGCCCCGGCCCGGGCCAGCTGCTGGGACAGCCAGGCCGGCTGGGCGGGAGCGATCAACCCCTCCGAGCCCCCGCCGCGGCGCACGATGTCGAGCACGACGAAGCGCAACCGGCCCCCGACATCGATCACGTAGTCGAGCCGGTCACCGTCGCGCACGGCGGCCTGAGGGCCGCCGGCGCGTTGCAGGCGCGCGACCGATTCCGCGAAGCTCAGCTGATATCGCGCCGGATCCGGGGGCACCGAGACGGTCGGGCCTCGCAGCGCCGCCCGCAACAAATCCGACACAGCGCCCGGATTCGGGGGGCCGTCGGGTGAGGTCACGCGGCCCCGGCGCGCGCCGTCGGGCAGCGCCAGCCCGCTGGGGAGATCCCAGAGGGCGCGGCTGCCGACCGCCAGCGAGCGGGTCAACGGCGTGGGGAGCAGCGTGCCCGCCACGAGCGCGTCATGATCACCGAGCACCGGGTACACCGGCGCCCCGGCGCCGCGGCTGACGAATGGACGCACCGCGTCGTGCAGCAGCCGGGGATGGCGCGGCGCGTCGACCGCAGGGCGGTAGTAGAACGGATCGGTGTCACGTCCCAGCTGCACGCCGTAATAGCCGTGGCGACCGCTGCCCGGGCTGACCCGGCCGCCGCCGAGCGTGCTCAGCGCCTGGGTGAGCTCATTGTTCTGATCGTTGTCGATCAGGTCACCACCCTGGATCACGAGGTCGGGGGACAGCGACCGGACCGCGGACGCCGCCCCGGCCAGGACCTGCGCGGTGAGCGCCTCCTGGGGGCGGAAGGTCGATTGAAACGGCGGCCCGAGACGGTCCAGGAAGCTGACCCGCGCCGGCGATGAGGCGTCGAGCACGTGGGCGTCGGTGACGTGGGCGAACGTCGCCAGCGTGGCCGTGGCGGCTGCGCGCGGCCCCAGCTCGAGGCGTTCGCGCAGCGGCTCGCCGGCGCTGACGCGCAGCTGGCCGTCGCCGACGGGGTCACTCCACGTGCTGCGCAGTGTCGAGCCCGTCAGGGACGCGGCGGCGCCTGCTGACGTGGCGCAGCCGGCGATCCCGAGGGCAGCCGCGCAGCTGCCCCCGAGCACGAGCGCTCCGCTCGCACCCAGGGCCTCGGTCAGCGCCCGGCGACGGGTCAGCCGCCGCGGCGCGTTCACGCCGCCAGCCCGGACAGCACCGACTCACGCTGCACCTGGCGCACCACCCAGAGGACCGCGACCCCGGCGGCAAGCAGCAGGCCGGCGACGGTCACCGCGATCTCGGTGCCACCCGCCCGCAGTGGCAGCGTGGCGTAGTTGGCGGCGATGCCCGACAGCGCCGGGCCGAACACGATCCGCTCCAGCAGGACCCCCACGACCGCGGCGGGAAGGACAAGGGCCAGGACGGCTCCCGCCAGCAGCCGCGCGACCGCGGAACCGCCGGCGCCGCACGCGCGCAGCACGGCGATCGTCCGCCGCCGCTCTTGCACGGTCAGCGTGCAGGCCTGGATCAGTGCGTACAGGCAGACGAGGCCGTCGACGATGGCCACCGCCCGGATGATCGCCTTCAGGATCGCGACCAGGGGGGCACCGCGGGAGGTGGCGCCGCCGGCGGCCGCCGGCACAGCGCCCAGCCGTTGCAGGGCGGTGCTGACCTGACCGGGATCGGCGGAGGGATCGAGCCGGATGGCCAGCAAGGACGGGGCCAAGGGGTCAGCCCGCAGCAACGCGGCGGCCGGCACGTAGGCGACGTGTCCGTCGTGAGCCAGCGTGCTGACCACTCCGGAGATCCGCAGCCGCAGCTCGGCGCCCGAGGGCAGCCCCACGGCGAGCGTCTGGCCCGGGCTGAGCCCGGCCGCCTGGGCCAGACCCTGTCCGATCTCCACCTGTCCGGAGCCCCGCAGCCGGCGTCCGCTGACCAGCTGTGGCGCTTCGAAGGCGACGTGGTCGCCGGGGTAGGCGATCACCTCGATTGTCTGGCCGAGGGCAAAGGAGTCCACCGCCTGGACGTCGTAGCGCGGGGCGGCGCCCTGCACGCCGGGGATGCGACGGACCGACCCCGCCGCGTCCGGTGGCAGTGCAGCGGTCAGCTCGTAGCGCTTGCCCAGCGTGGTCGGGTCGGTGCGCAGCGCGCTGAGCTCCGAGGACAGGACGAGCATCAGCAGCACGAATGCGGTCGAAAGGCCGAGCGTGATCGCGGTCGCGACCAGGCGCGCGCGCCGCGCTGTCACCAGACGGATGCCGAGGATGGTCAGGCCCGACGGCAGCAACCGCCGCACCGCGGGCAGCCCGGAGC
>JALYZB010000042.1 GCA_030945945.1 Actinomycetota bacterium
CTCGGGTGCGCCGACCAAGCTGCCGCAGGAGCACCACCTGGTCGATCGGGCGGAGCTGCTGGGCCTGACCGCGCCGCAGCTGACCGTCCTGATCGGCGGCCTGCGCGTGCTGGGCACCAACTACGACAACTCGTCGCTGGGGGTGTTCACTGACCGCGTGGGCGTGCTGACGAACGACTACTTCGTCAACCTGCTCGCCATGGACACGACCTGGACGGCCGAGGGTCCGAACTACAAGGGCACCGGGCCGAAGGGCGAGTGGACCGGCACCCGAGCTGACCTGGTGTTCGCCTCGAACGCCGAGCTGCGCGCGGTCGCCGAGGTATACGCCTCGAGCGACGGCAAGGAGAAGTTCGTGCACGACTTCGCCAAGGCGTTCTCGAAGGTCCTGCACGCGGACCGCTTCGACCTGGCCTAGTCCCGAGCAGAATGTTGTCTGGCAGGGCGGGTGGCTCTTGGCTCACCCGCCCTGCTCGCCCCCTGCTCGCCCCCGGTTCTCCGCTGATGTGGAACCCTGGATCAGTGTTGAGCCGGTCGGACTGCTCGGCTTTCTCGTCGGAGAGGACAGGTGGCGAGCGAGACGGGTCAAGGTCATGAAGCCGCTATCGGTGGCTCTCGTTTCCGACCGTCACGGCCGGTCGATTCTCTTCCGTGACGCCTGCGCGTAACGTGGCCGGCTCTTGACAGGACCGCTCTGCACTGGGCTTCGTCGCTGTCGGTCTGTTGATGTTCGAGCGCACGAGGTTATGCGGTTTGACGTCTGATAGGTCGGTCTGAGGAGCGGACGACACCAGGTGGTGCGGCTCAAGAAGGACCATCCCGGTGATCACCAACGCCGTGACGCCGACACCCATGGTCGCCAGGAAAACGTCGAGAGCGCTCACGTGCTTCTCGCCCCAGCGATCATCCAGAAGGCGCCAGCCGCCAGGATCGACGGTACCCACAGCCCGACGAACACGCCGTACTGTCGATCACCCGCGAACCACAGGGTGACCGACAGCACAAACGATGCGGCCGCGGCGATCAGAAACAGCATCACACCTAAGCGGTCTCGCTGCATGACGCCCGCTCTACGCTTCGACAAGGGCTTTGAACCTAGCCAACGAATCGCTGGCCTCACGCTCAGCGGCTCCTGACACGACATGCCCCGCCGCCTCGCCGACCTTTCCGACGGGCAGCTTGAACTCGTTCTCGTAGGTGAAGCGGGTCCCTCCGTTCTCCGCGGCGAACGAGTATGTGGTGCGAGCGCTGGTGCCGGCCGGACCGACGCCGTCCCATGCCAGCCGTCGGGGACCGTCGACCTCGGCTGCGGTCCACTCGATCTCAAACGGCGTCCCGGCGACCGTGACGGTCTGCTTGAACTGCGTACCTGGTTTGATCTCAACCGGCGGGGGCGACGGAAAGGCTCGGTGGATCGTCACCCATTCACCCATGCGATTGAGGTTGGTGGCGACATTCCATACGTCCTGCACGGGCGCGTCGATGTCGATCGACGTAGATACGTTGGCCATGAGTGCTCCTTCGTCTGGGGTAAAATCAGTTGCCTGCGAGATGCCGGCGGGCGCCGACGTCAACGGGCTCTCAGCGCAACCTGATGGGAGAGGAGGGGTGGAAATCTCGCTCGATCGGGGGGCCGAACGCACGCGCGCTCGGTCGGACGCTTGGGCGTCGCACATCTCTACCCACGCTGATCAAACCGCTGGACATTGAGACCTCTCAGATCGTGTTGACACCTCCCTGAAGTCACGCCCGGCTGCCAGCGACCCGGAGGTGTCACCAACCTCGACGCACATGACCCAACAAGATGTGTAGCATACCTCAACAGCTTGTACAGCTTTTGAACGACAAGCGCGTGTTCACGATTACGGAGGCGGGCCGTGAGACGCTTCGCGAATTCGCCGCCGCGCCCACTAAGCCCGGCGCGCTCAAGGAAGACCTAGCTGTCAAGATCTACGCAGTGGGTGTCGCTGATCCCGAGGGGCTGGCCTGTCAGCTCGATGAGCGCGCCGCCTATGCGGCAGCCAAGCTTGAGCGCTATCAAAGGCAGGCCGACGCTCTCGCCGACCCGGACGGTGCCGACCTCGGACCCAGCATGACGCTCACCCGCGGCATCGCCTACGAACGCGAGAACGCAAACTGGTGTACCTGGGCCGCGGACCGGCTCCGCGCGGCGCAGCCCCCTACCGCGAGGCCGATAATCGGAACGGCGCGGCAGCCATCGGGTCGCTAAGGGCTCCGGACTTAGTTTGTGAAGGGGTTGGGGTGGTTATGTAGAACTGGGGGTTGTGGTCGATGAGCGCGCGATCGGTGAGCGGTATCGGCTGTTGAATGCGCAGGGGGTGTTGGATGAGCGCACGCGG
>JALYZB010000049.1 GCA_030945945.1 Actinomycetota bacterium
ATCCGCCGAGGTTCCGCTCCAGTCGAGCTCGGCCACCTCGGCGCCCGTGATCGCGAAGTCCCGTGCTCGTGGCTCGTTGTGAAGCCACAGCGTGTAACTGCCCTCGGTAATCTTGTCGAATACCGCGGCGTAGCAGGTGCCGTCGGGCATTGGACGCTCGAGGATGTGCTGGTGAAAGCGGTCGTCGTCGCTGCCCGTGGGGCTGACCTCGACCGGCGTGTCGACGAACTCGGCGTCGGCGTAGACGATCAATGCGCCGTTGGTCCCGCCGATGTCGAGCACGACCGGCTCGGGATGCGGACGGTAGACAGGTTCCTCACTCATGTGATCCTCCACTCAGGGTCGGCGATCACGGATGTCCGGCCGGCGGCCGGACATCCGTGACGCCCAGGTGATGGTCAGGTGCTCGGCCTCCGCGAAAAATGTGGCGGAAACCGAGCAGCTCGAGCTGCGTCCAGCCGTCTAGGCGGGCGGCGTGTCGAACCCGTCGTGCGGGCTTCCCAGGTATGGGAATGAGGACAGGAAGCGCGCTGCTCCCTCGGCGCCTGAGCCGGGAGGGCCGGTCGGCGGTTCGTCCACGCCCTGGGTGACCTTCATGGCCGCCGCATCGGGGGTGAACGACTTGTCGACCAGCGCATAGGTCACGCCTGCCAGAGCCCGCAGCTCGATCGTCACGATGTCGTCGGTGACCCGGCGACCGTTCGGGAAGCCGGCGGCATCGTTGCCGAGCAGCCCGAGTGGGCTCGGGTCCTTTGTCGTCGGGGGAATCGCGACGTTGAGCCGCAGCATGTCGCTCAGCGTCTTGCCGGTGTTGTTCTGGAAACCTGGGACCACGCCGGCCGGCAGACCGGTGAGCAGAATCGCCTCCAGGTCAGCCCGGGGCTTGCCCGACGCGTTGAGCTTGGCCAGGTTCGGGAACGTGTTTGGATACAGCGCGGGCAGCAGATTGGAGAGCTCAGGATGCAGCACGCCGTCGGCGAAGTCCTTGTCGTTCTTCGGATCGCTGCGGTTCCACTCGTCCTTGCGGGTCTGCGTGACCAACACCTCGTTAAACAGCGGATTACCCAGCCGCGAGACCTGCACCCACGGCCCACCCTGCGAGCCCTTGCGCTTGGCGTCGGCACGAATCTTCATCTTGCGGCGGTTGGCACCGGCGTAGATCCCGATCGTCGAGTGCTGGCCCATCACGTCCTTGGGCACGCTTCCGTCGCGCGTGAGCTGCGAGATCGGGATCTGCAACGCGATCGTGTGGACGTTGGTGCCGCTCTTGAGCGTGTCGATCCCGGACGCCGCCGCGACCATCGAGTTCAGATGCAGGGTCTGAAACGGACGCAGGTCGGCGAGGTCAAAGATTGCCCCGAGATCGGCGAAGAAGCCGTCGTTGCGCTGACCGGCGAACACCGTGACTCCACCCGGAAGCGAATGAATTGCCTCCGCGGCGAGCTTCGGGTAGTTCGGGGTCGAGCTCGGCCCGATGTTGCACGGCGGGCAGGCCAGGTCGTTGCCGATGATCTTGCCGGCCAGCGGCTTGGGGTTGACGCCATTCAGCCGCTCCGCGATCTGCTTGGCGCCCTTGAGCACGGACACCGAGTAGGTCTGGCGACGGTTGAAATGCGTGTCGTAGATTGAGCTGATCGGACCGGTGTTGTAAAGGAACGTCTTGCCGTTGCGCACGTGCGTGGTGAAGGTGAACTCATAGGCCAGGTTCGCCTCACCACTGCCGTCGTTGCTGACGTAGATGAAGTAGCGGACGTCGGTTCCGAACTCATAGAAGTTCGGGCCTGCGGCCGCCGCCTCCAACGGGATGTAGTTGGAGAGGATCGTCACCGTGTCCGGGCGATCGGGGCTGACAAAGGCGTACGTGTCCGTGTTGTCGGCAACCGGATCTTGGCTGATCTCCGGAGCCTCGCGATGCGATGACATTGATGTCTCCTTTAACCGCGCTGCGGGTTGGCCGCGTCAAGCAGACGCTTGACGAGCCCGGGGTTGTGATAGGTCCGCTCCGCGGTTCCTGCGATGACGGTCACGATGCCCTTCTCGGCGTCATGCACATAGGCCATCACCGGCTCTGACGGCACATCACCCTGCGGATCGACCAGTCGGGCCGGAGCTTCCTTGGCGTCGGCCGCAGCCGGCGAAGCCAGTGCCACGATCCCCGACGGGAGGACGGTGACGGCGATGCCGGTGGCCACCCCACCCGAGGTGCGAAGAAACGTCCGACGGTCAGAGCCCTTGCGCTCCACGCCGCCCGCGTCCAATTCAGAAGACATACAGCCACTCCTTCTCGATAGCCGACCCCAACAAATTCCACACAAAGAAGACTACGGGCAACTTTGCCCGAGTGGATCAGTCAGCGCGCGGATTCGGTCGGGCTCGAACGCGTGGAAAACATGTTCTGAGCAGACGGAGCCGGCCTGTCGTAGCGCCTTTGCGGGCGGCGGCGGCGGCGCTGCGCTTCGCTGCCTTGCGTTTGCGCGTGCCAGCCGCCTGCTTGGCAGCGTCGACTGGATCCGCCCACGCGTTTTTCCAGCTCGGTGGCCGCGCCCTCTGAGCCGGGAGCTCCGTCCAGCCCGTCGTCTGAGTCCGCGTGGATGCCGCTTCCGCGGTAGGTGTAGTAGCCGAACACGACCGCGTAAATGAGTCCGACGATCACGCCAGAGAAAGGTCAAGTGCCGCTGGCAACGGCAAATATTGAGCCCCCTTTGCGTACCCGCTCTCTGCGCCGGCGGCTGAGAACGGATCTCGGAAGGGCTTGGTTGTGGTTGGTCTGACGTAGATCGTGCTCATGTCCGGGCCCCGGGCGGGACGGCGTCGGGTCCAGCGACCGTGGTCAGCGAGCTCCAATCGGTGAAGGGAACCGACTCGACCAGTTCGGGATGGCATGTGCTCAAGCCGGTCCGGCTGGCCGTACTCGATTCCGCGGTGTGCTGCTCGTTGGCCGCTGAGGACAACCGGTTTCCGCCGGGGCGGACCCTAACGTTCTCAGGACGCCGCCCTCGAACATCCCATCGTCGCCGTCGCTAAGCAGTCCAGCCCCGTCGGGGCGGGCGATCGCGGTCTGCTGGTTGGTCTGGTGGCTGGCCTGCGCCGGGCTGTGGATGTGGCTGGAGGACACCGTCGCGCTGGCCAACATGGTCGACGGTGCGGTGGCTGCCGCCGTCGGGGCGACCGGCACCACGCTGGTCTACGCGGAGCGGCTGGTCGCCTTCGATCCTCGCGCACGCTGGGCGCTCGGGCTGTGGCGCCCGCTGGCCCAGTTCGGGCCCGACATGCGGATGCTCATCTCGGCTCTGGTGCGCGCGCTAAGCCGCGGCGAGCGCGCCCCCGGCGCCTTGCGGTCGGTGCGCTTCGAGCCCACCGGCGGTCCCGGGGAGGTCAGCGCCCGCTGTGCTCTGGCTACCGCGGTCGGCTCGTTTGCACCCAACACGATCGTGCTCGACATCGAGCCCGCCGAGGAAGTGATGCTCGTCCACCAACTCGTTCCCCAGCCGCGCGACCGGACCAGCGTCGACCCACTCGGCCTGGGATGAACGAGTGGATAGCTGCGGCGCTGGTGCTGCTGATCGCAGGGATGCTTCCGCTGGGGTTGACATGCCTGCGCTCGGACGCGATCGAAGGCGTCGTCGCGCTCAGCCTGACCGGGGTGATCGCCACCCTCGTGCTGCTGCTGCTCGCCGAGGGCTTTCACCGTCAGCCATTCGTGGATCTCGCGGTGGCGCTGGCCGTGATGTCGTTCATTGGCTCAGTCGCCTTCGTGCGGTTCCTCGAAGGGGAGCTGTGACCCGGGGGCCGGGGGTGCGCCGTGCTCGGTGACATGGTCGTGGCTGCGCTGCTGATCGCCGGGGTCGCGTTGGAACTGTTCTGTGTGCTCGGCGTCGTGGTCATGCGCGGACCCCTGGACCGCCTGCACTACACCGGACCCGCCGGCGTCGGGGCGTTGCTGATCGCGGGAGCGATCTTGGCTCGCGAGGGCTTTTCGCTGATCGCCAACAAGGCGCTCCTGGTCGCTGCCTTTTTCCTGGTCACCATCCCGGTGCTGGCGCACATCACCGCCCGGGCGGCGCGGCTGCGCAGGCGCGGCCAGCTCGACTTCCCTCCGCCCGAGGCACCGGCGGGCCGGTGAACGAGCTCCAGGCCAGCGCGCTGATCCTCGTCGGGCTGGGCGGCACGGCAGTCGTAATCTGTCGCGATCCATTGCGCCAGGCGATCGTCTCGGGCGTGTTCGGGCTGCTGCTGGCAATCCTGTTCTTCGTCTTCCAGGCTCCCGACGTGGCCCTGTCGGAGATCGTGATCGGCGCGGTCGCGTTGCCAGTGATGATCCTGCTGACACTCGCCAAACTGCGCGAGCATCGCGATGACCAGCCCGAGATCGAGCAATGAGCCCCCGGAGCCGCCGCGGGCTGTTCCTCGTCGCGGCGGCCGGCCTCGCGGTACTGCTCGTCCAGGGACTGGCCGGGCTGCCGGGCGTGGGTCATTTCCACGGTCGCTACGGGCTCCTGCTCGCCCGCGTCGCGGTGCCCGAGCGCCAGGCGACTGACATCGTCAACAGCATCACCTACGACTATCGCGGGGTGGACACGATGGGCGAGGAGTTCATCCTGTTCGCTTCGGCGATCGGCCTGGTGATCGTTTTGCGCCGGATGCGCGGCGAGCGGCGGGACGATGACCGTGACCGAGACGACGGGTCCGAGTCCGCGGCCGATGTCGCCCGACAGACCAGCGCGGCGTTGCGGGTGCTCGGTTTGGCGCTGGTGGGTCCGGTCCTGGTGCTCGGCATCTACTTCGCCAGCCAGGGCCAGCTGACCCCCGGCGGCGGCTTTCAAGGTGGCGTGATGCTCGCCGCGGCGCTGATTCTCGTCTACGTGGCCGGTCGCTACCGCGCGATGACCCGCCTGCGCCCGATCCCGGTGGTCGAAATGGCCGAAGGGCTCGGCGCCGCCGGCTACGCGGCGATCGGTGTGGGCGGGCTGATCGCCGGCGGGGGGTTCCTGCTCAACTTCATTGCGCAGGGGTCGATGGGCAACCTCCTGTCGGGTGGGACGATCGCGCTGCTCAGTGCCGTCGTCGGGCTCGAGGTCGCGGGTGCGTTCACGCTCGTGTTCGCCGAGTTCATGGATCAGCGGCGCCTGACTCGGCGGCCGCGGTGAGCTTCCTCGCCTACGCGGTTGCCGCCTGGCTGCTGCTGATCGGCCTCTACGGGGTCGTTTCAAGCCGCAATCTGGTGCATCTGATCCTGTGCCTGTCGGTCGTCCAGGCGTCCACCTACGTGTTGCTCTTGGCGATCGGCTACCGGGCCGGGGCCAAGGCGCCCGTGTTCGCCGACATCCCGCTTTCGGCGCCGGTGGTCGACCCGGTGGTCCAGTCGTTGACGCTGACCGACGTGGTCGTCGAGGCCACGGTGACCGCGCTGCTGCTCGCACTCACGCTTCAGGCCCACAAGCGGTTTGGCACCGTGGATCCCGACGAGATCGTCTCGCTGACGGGATGATCCCCACCGTCTTCCCGGCGCTGCCCGTTGCGGTGCCGTTCCTGGGCGCGGGGCTGCTCGGGGCCACCCAGTCCCTACGCCGGCGGCGCCTGGCCGAGGCGATTGCGCTCGGCACCGCCATCGCTGCCACCGCCCTGTGCGCGATCGACCTCGTCCTGGCGATCCGTCACGGCGATGCGGTGGCCTGGTTCGGCGGCTGGCAACCCCGCCATGGAGTTGCGATCGGGGTCTCGTTCACGATCGATCCCCTCGGTGCCGGGCTGGCCGCGTTCGTCGGTCTGCTGACGATCACCGCGCTCGTCTTCTCCTGGCGACACTTCGAATCGGTCGGGCACGTGTTCCCGGCGCTGCTGCTGGTGTTCATGGCGGCGATGATGGGGTTCAGCCTGAGCGGGGACATCTTCAACCTGTTCGTGTTCTTTGAGTTGATGTCGATCGCCGGGATCGCCCTGACCTGCCATCGTCCCGACGAGGGCGCGCCCCTCCAAGGGGCGCTGAACTTCGCCATCACCAACGCGATCGGCGGCTTTCTGGTCCTGATCGGGATCGCTCTGCTCTACGGACGCACGGGGGCGCTCAACCTCGCCCAGATCGGCGCCACGCTCGACGGCCATCGCGCGGACGGTCTGGTGCTCGTCTCGTTTGGGCTGATCGTGTCCGGGTTCTTCGTCAAGGCGGCGGTGGTGCCGTTTCATTTTTGGCTCGCCGACGCCTACGCCAGCGCCCCCACGCCCGTGTGCATCCTGTTCGCCGGGGTGATGAGCGAACTGGGTCTCTACGCGGTCGCGCGCATCTACTGGGTCGTCTACGCCGGCGCGCTCGGACCCCACCAGGGAACTCTGCGCACGATCCTGCTCACGGCGGGAGCGGTCACCGCGCTGCTCGGTGCGACCATGTGCTTCCTGCAACGCCACATCAAGCGCATGCTCGCGTTCGCCACCATCAGCTACGTGGGGTTGTTCCTGGTCGGGATCGCTCTGCTTGATTCCCGCGGACTGGCCGGTACCGCGATCTACGTGGTTGCTGACGGCCTCGTCAAGGCGTCGCTGTTTATCTGTGTCGGGATCATTCAACACCGACGCTCACGGGTGGACGAGCGCCACCTGCACGGGTTGGGGCGCAACCTCCCGTGCACCGGGATCGTGTTCTTCGTCGGCGCGCTGGCGCTGGCCGCGCTGCCGCCGTTCGGCTCCTTCCTGGGCAAGTCGACGATCGAGGACGCAGCTCTCGCGCGCGGCTACTGGTGGGTATCGGTCTTGTTCACTCTGGCCGAGATCATCACCGCCGGCGCGGTGATCCGAGCCGCCGGGCGCGTGTTCCTCGGCTGGGGACCCGGAGACGCGAGCGGGCCGGCTGGTGAGGACCGAGCCGACGAGGAGACCAGCCAGGAGACCGAGGGTCGCAGTGACCGCACCCCGGCGGTGCTCTGGCTGCCGGCGGCGATCCTGCTGCTCGCCGGGCTGGCGGTCGGGGTCGTTCCCGGCGTCGAGCGGGTCGCGCAGGCCGCGGCGGCACGGTTCGTCGACCGCCAGGAATATATTGCCGCCGTCCTGCATGCTCGGCCGCCGGCCGCGCTTCCCCCCTTGCTGGTGAGCGGGCCAAGCCTCGCCGACTACCTGTCCGCCTGCGGCTCGTCGATCGGAGCGCTGCTTCTCGGGCTGGGGGCTCTGGTGCTACCGCGCCGATCGCACGGACCGGCGAGCGCCATTTCCCACCGAGCTCGAGCGGCGGCCAGCTGGATTCGCGGACTGCACAGCGGCCATCCCGGCGACTACGTCGCTTGGGTGACGGCCGGCACGGCGATCCTCGCCGGCGCCTTCGCGCTCACCCTGCAGTGAGCGCAACGTCCGCCGGCGTGGTGGCGTCAGCAGCTTCGATCGTTGCCCGGCTGCCGACATCGGACATGGGTCAGAGGATGCTGCTGGATCACGGGTGCGCGAGTTGCGTGCTCGACATGGCCTGAGCCAGACGGCGCTGGCGTCCCGGGCGGGAACGACGCAGCCGGCGATCAGCCGCACGGAGCATGGGGCGCGTGTCCCCGTCGTCGCGGTGCTGGGGCGCGTTGCCGTCACCTGCGACGAGGAGCTGATGAGTGAATCCGACCGCGCGAGGTGCGGTTCGATCCGGACCAGCTCGCCACCGCAGCGGCGTCGCCGATCGCCGCTCGTCGCCGCCTCGCTGGCCATGGTCGACTCCGTCGTCATCGGAGGCGTGGCATTGGCGGCCCGCGGTCACGTGCAGGCCAGGTAGCACGACGTGTCTGTCAAGCTCGCGAACTCGGGTCAGCCGGAAGCGATCTTTTCGATCAGCAGTCCGGCGGCGAGCCCGCTCAGCGCCAGTCCGGCGAGTCGCTCGGCGCCTTCGCGGAGCTCGGCGCCGACGTGCGCGCCGAGCCGGAGGCCGAGCTGGGAGAGCACGAACGCCTGGGCGCCGATCAGGGCAATGACGAGCAGGACCGGTAGGTGCAGGAGCCCGAGGGTGAAGCCGATCGCGAGCTCGTCGAGGCTGATGCTCCGACTCGTGGGACCAGATCCGGCATCGCGCGGAACACCCGAGCTTCACTTGGGGTCTGGCTCACCCGCGCTGAGGTATCAACCGGAGCGTCGCCGGGAGACAAGCCTCGGAGCCCACACCCTTCGGCGCGCCGTATCGCTCAGCGGACGTTTCGGGCGCAGCGGGGCCCGCAGGTCAGTGCGGCGCCGTCTCAAAACCGAACGCTCAGCGAACAGGGGGCATCGACCGAGGCGATGGGGGTCCGTCGTGATGTCAAGGCGTGCCGGTCCTGGCGTGGTCACGACGATGCCCGTTGTTGGACATGGGAGGAGCGCTCAGGTTCGGTCCCTTGGTGATCGGGAGTCCGGTGCGCGCCGTATCGCATGCCATCGATGAGGATCGGGATCATCTGGTTTGCGCGGGAGGTATCGGCGGTTCCTCGCGCGGGGATGCAGAGTTTCGCGACCGCGCCGAGCAGGTTGAGCGGGTCGACGTCGTCGCGGATGGCGCCGGCGGTGACAGCGGTGTCGAGGAGTGTCTGGAGGGCGGGGCCGAGCTGCTGCTGGAAGTACGCGGGGAGCGCGTGGAATGCCGGATCTCCCATGTGCAGCGCGGCAGCGAGCCCGGGTTTGGTCACGATGAACTTTGCGTAGTGCTTGATCCATAGCTCGAGCGCGACGTCGGGGTCGTGCGCTGCGGCGAGCTTGGGCGCTTGCGCAACGCACTCGTCGACCTCGCGACGGAACACGGCGGTGATCAGATCTGACCGCTTGGGAAAATGCCGGTACAGGGTCGCGGTACCGACGCCGGCCCGAGCGGCGATTGCGCGCACGCTTACGCCGACGCCTCGGGTAGTGAACTCCTTTTCGGCGGCTGCGAGCAGCGCGTCGATGTTGCGCTGCGCGTCCGCACGGGGTGTGCGCTGCTCATCAGCAAGTGGCATTCATGACCTCTTCTAGCTAAGCGGGACGCTGTCCCGTATATAGTCGTGTTCGAACCGGGACAACGTCCCATTTCATCGACTGTACGGCACCCCGGGGGCCGAGAGGAGATCGAGATGCATTACCGCACGCTTGGCCGCACAGGCATTCAGGTCAGCCCCTATGCGCTGGGAACCATGAACTTCGGCGCGATGCTCAACCCCGGCGGCGAGGACTCAACTCGTCTCGTGCACCGGGCGCTTGATGGCGGCGTGAACCTGATCGATACCGCTGACGTGTACTCCGGCGGGGAGTCTGAGGAAATTGTCGGCAGGGCGATCAAGGGCCGTCGTGACGACATCGTTCTCGCGACGAAATTCTCAAACCCGATGGGCGAGGGCCCGAACCGGCGGGGTGCGTCGCGGCGGTGGATCATGCAGGCGGTCGAGGACTCGCTGCGACGCCTCGGAACCGACTACATCGACCTGTACCAGTACCACTACTACGACACCACCACCGACGTTGAGGAGACGCTGTCCGCGCTCTCTGACCTCATGCGCAGCGGCAAGGTACGAGCGATCGGCACATCCAAGCTTCCGGCGGCCGACATCGTGGAAGCGCAATGGGCCGCCGAGCGCCGCGGCCTTGAGCGGTTCCGCTGCGAACAGCCAACCTATTCGATCCTCAACCGCGGCATCGAACGCGACGTTCTTCCCGTCACCCAGAGATATGGCATGGGCACGATCGTTTACAGCCCCCTGGCGCAGGGATTGCTCACCGGCCGCGTCCGCAAAGGACAAACGTCCGAGCTGACGCGCAGCGGCGCCTATTTCGCGCACCTCAGCGACGAGCGCCGCATCGACGTCGTGGAGCAACTCATCCCGCTCGCCGAGGAGGCCGGCATGTCGCTGACGCACCTGGCGATGGCTTTCGTGATCGCCCACCCCGGCGTCACCGCCGCCCTCATGGGCCCGCGCACAACGGCGCAGCTCGATGACCTGCTCGCCGGCGCCGAGGTCATGCTCAGCGACGAGACCCTCGACCGCATCGACGCGATCGTCGCCCCCGGCACCGACATCGGACAACTCCAGATGGCGTACAACCCACCCGCCGTCACGACACCGGCACTACGGCGCCGCCCGATCGACCAACGGACCGCCGCGTGAAACAACCGAGCCGGCACCCCGAGGATTGACTTCGGACCTTCGGAAACCGCGGGGGTGCCGACTCGATCCGCCTTAGCTGCCGGCTCCTTGCCAACTCAACCATGAGCTCAAAAACTGCCCCCGCGCGCCAAATGCGGGCACCCAGCGACCAAGACTCGTCTCACCAAGGATGGGTTATCGAACGTCTGTAGTCGGGCTCTTGGAGGCGATGCGTGCGATTTCGCGATAGACCGTCGCGCGGCTGATGGAGAACAGTTCGGCGAGCTCAGCGATCGAGTGGTCGCCGGCGGCGTGGAGCTTGAGCAGGACTGTCCGTTGGGGGGGGCTGAGCTTGGGCGCTTTGCCTTTGAGTTGGCCTTTGGCGCGGGCGATCGCCATCCCTTCGCGAGTACGCATCCGCAGCAGATCGACCTCGAACTCCGCGAAGGTCGCGAGGATGTTGAAGAAGCATTTGCCCATCGGGTCGCTGGGGTCATAGACAGACCCGCCGAGCGAGAGCCGGACGCCGCGAGCTGCGAGTGAATCTCCGATCGCTCGCGCGTCGGGGACTGACCGGGCGAGCCGGTCGAGCTTTGGGATCACGAGCGTGTCGCCTTCGCGCAGCGCGGCCAGAGCGTTGTTGAGCCCGGGGCGGGAGCGGTTTCGGCCCGTCAACCCGTGGTCAAGGTAGACCCGGTCCTCGGAAACTCCGAGCTGGCGAAGGATCTGGCGTTGGGCGGTGAGGTCCTGCTTCTCGGTCGAGCACCGCGCGTAGCCGATCAGAATCCCTAGCGGCTGCGCGGACGGCGGCTCGCGGACATCATCGCGCTCAGGTTCCATCGCCGTGCCAATGTCAGGTAAGGGTGCTCCAGTCATCGCCGCTCTCACCGCTACTACGCCCCGGGTGCGAAGCCATCACATACCCGCGTGCTGTCGAGCGGAGAGGCGTCCCGCAAAGCACGGTCATTGGCGCACGCTCGGGGAGGTTGATCGAACGCCAACACCTCAGTCAGCGTTCAACGACCGAGCCCTGTGTGGCATTGATCGCCGCCATGTGGCAGACTGATCGCATGGATGCCACGATTGTGCTGGGTAAACAGGGACGAGTCGTCATTCCGGCTGAGATCCGCGAGCAGCTTGGTCTCGCCGCCGGCGATCAACTGCACCTGCACCTCGCGGGCACTCGTCTTGTGATCGAGCGACCACAAGACGCGGCTGGCGAGTTGCGCCAGCTCGCCTCAGCCGTCCCGCTGGCGAGGTCGCTGGTTGAGGAGCTGCTCGCGGAACGTCGCGCCGCCGCGGCTCGCGAGTGACCGTTCTCGACGCCTCGGCGGTCCTCGCACTGATCCACAACGAGCCGGGAGCGGACCGAGTCGCCGAGGCGCTCGTCAGCGGGGTGCTCGGGACGGTCAACCTCGCTGAGGTCGTCGGCAAGCTCGTCGACGCGAATGTCGACCCTAGCCGGGTCCGTCCCCTGCTCAGTACCGCCGGGGTCACGATTGAGCCGCTACTCGCTGAGGACGCTGAGCTCGCCGGAGCGATGCGCTCCCTCGATGGCGGGCATGCGCTATCGCTGGGAGATCGTTGCTGCCTCGCGCTGGCCGTCCGCAGCGATCCCGCCGCGGTGCTCACCGCCGACCGGGCCTGGGCCGCGATCGACCTACCAGTCCACGTCGAACTTATTCATTAGGCGAGCGCAGCGCACCGATCTACACCGACGGTCAGGGGGTCTCACAAGGTAGCGTCCCATCTGCCGGGGAAATTCGTCGGGCCGTAGCTTTCGCGGTCTGTGACTACATTTTACTTTACGCCGCAACTGCCTCCTGGTCGGGGGTGACGATGGTGGGGTCGATGAGCGGGGTCTGCCCGCGGCGGATGCGTTTGATGTGCGCGACCGCTTTCGGGGTCATGGTGACGCCGCGCCAGCCGCGGCTTGAGAGCTCGAGGACTGCCCAGATCAGCGACAGCGCTGACGTTTCGCCGGGGAACCGGCCGATGATCTTGGTGCGGCGGCGGACCTCGACGAACGTTCGCTTGAGCAGGTTCGTCGACCGGGTCCGCTTTGCGGTGCGCGAGCGGGAAGCGCAGATGGCAGACGAGCTGGTCGACGTGGTCATCGATCGTCTTCATCGCCGACGGGTAGCTCGCGCGGTACTCGCCGGCGAGCGCGAGCAGCCCGGTCTTCGCCTCGGCGACGGTCACCGCGTCGTCAAGGAGCTGCCAGTAACGGGTCTTGACCTCGCGGTGCAGCCGCTCGGGCAGCTTCGAGGTGATGTTCCGCAGCGCGTGAACTGTGCAGCGCTGCTCCTCCGCGAGCTCCCACAGCTCACGGGTCGCTTTCCAGATCCCCGGCGCTCCGTCCGCGACGATCAGCGCCGGCGCTCGCATCCCGCGGGCTTTGAGGTCGCGGCCGAAGTCAAGCCAGCTGTCATAGCTCTCGCGCGATCCGAGCTGCAAGCCGAGCAGCACCTTGCGGCCCTCCAGCGTGATCCCCCACGCGACCAGCACCCCCTCGGCGGGTTCATCGCCGGGGCGGAGCTTCAGATAGATCGCGTCGAGATACAGGTACACGAGATCGTGCTCAGACAGGTCACGCTCGCACCACGCCGCATACCGCCGCGCGGTGTCCTTGCAGACCCGCGCGACGGTTGACTTGCCGATCACCTGCTCGCCGAAGCACTCCTCCAACACGGCCTTGACATCACGAACTGACAACCCACGCAAGAAGCTACAGACGATCAACGCCTCCAGCGCGTGCGTGCGAGCGACGCCCTTGCCAAGCAGCTCGCTCTCAAACCCCACCCGGCTCGCGTCGCGGACCCGCGGACGCTCGATCATCGCCGGCCCACTCGTCGTCCTGACCTTGCTCGGCTCCTGAAACCCGTTGCGATAGATCACCTCCCCACCACCGCCGACGCGCTCATACCGGGCCCGACCAACAAAGTCCGTGACCTCGTCCTCGAGCGCCTGCTGCAAGATCAACCGCGCGCCGAGACGCGCGACCGCCTCCACAGGATCCTCTACCTCGCCGATCCCGGCCAGGACTGCATCAAGCTCGTGGCGCAACCATTCGCTGGGAACTACCTTCTTCATGCGGGTGTACCTCCATCAGCTTCGACTTGTCAGCCAAAGCGGAGGCTACGCCCGCCCTATTTCCCCAGACCCTGGGACGGCACCTCTCACAATCGAACGCTCTACGAACAGTGGGCTTGAGGCCGTGCGAACGTCATTTTGGTCACGCGTTGTGGCGTGCGAGCAGCGCGCCGTCAGGTGCGTAGATGTCAACAGTCCTCGGCGGCTCTCCGTGACAGCCGATGAAAAGCGACACGTCTGCGATGCCGTCGTCCTCGAGTTGGCTGCCGTCATCGAGCGTGAGCTGCACGCGCCCGATCTCGGCGCCAGCCCGGTCAAGGTTGCCGCCGGCGTAGAACGTCTCGCCGCCCCACTGCCCGCACAGGTTCAGCCAGGGACGAGATCCCACCGATGACGGCCGCGGCGTTCCCCGGTCTGGCGTGGCCGGTCCGTCGCTGCCACCGGCCACACCATGGGCGACCCATCCCCGCTCACTACGCTCGGCGGCCACCAGCCAAAACCACCGGTTGCCCTCAAAGTCGTCAAAAGTGACCGCGTACAGCCGCCGGTCAACGCCCCCGCGCTCCTTAATCACCGCGACGGCGGCCGGGTCCCTTGCGAACGGTCCGTGCGACGTGACCATCGCGCGGGGCCCCCGATCCACCGTCCAGACAACCGGCTCAGGCTCCGGGACGAAATCAGAGGGAGCGGTCAAGCTGGCAACGACAGCGGCGTGAGGATCGCGGTGCGCCACATCCCATATGTTGCTGCACCGCGCGCCCCCACGACACGAGAACGCACGCCTCTCTCATGTTTCGTCGCGCATCTACTTCACGAACTCCCAGCCTGCTCCACGCGGACAGACGGTTACGCGGTGACGCGACCACGGCGCACGCTCGTTTGACGACCGACCACCGTGACGCTTAAGCCGACGATCGAGGCGCTGGGCATCGGGCGACCCGTGCTCTCAAATGCCGATTCCTAAACGGGGGGCAGGCCCGCCGCGAGCACGTTGCAGACGTATGCGGCCTGAGCACCCGTCAGACTGACGAGGCTGGGATCGATCGTGCCCTGCAGCACGCCTCCCATCAGCGGTGCCGAGGACACTGATGGCGCGAACAACGAGCGAGCGGCTGCGCCGCAGCCTGATCGCCGACATGCACGCCAAAGGCGCGCTCAGCTCTCCCCGCGTGAAGGCTGCGTTTCTGGCCGTCGCCCGAGAGCAATTCGTGCTCGAAGCCTTCGCCAACGGTGGCTTGAAGGCGGTCTACCGTGACGACGCAATCGTGACTAAGCGCAGTGATCAGGGGTTTCCGCTGTGGTCCTCCTCCCAGCCGTCCCTAATGGCCAAGATGCTCGAGTTGCTCGACGTGCAGCTTGGGGATCGTGTGCTGGAGGTCGGCGCCGGGACGGGCTACAACACGGCTTTGCTGGCCCACCTCACCGGGCCGTCGGGGCGCGTGACCTGCATCGATATCGACCCCTAGCTGGCGCGCCGTGCACGCCGTTCGCTGCGCGACGCCGGGACACGCGCGACGATCGTCATTGGCGATGGCCGGGAGGGCCATCGGCCTCATGCTCCCTACGATCGGATCATCGCGACGGCGGCAGCCGATGAGATCCCAAGCGCGTGGCTGGAGCAGCTCAGCGAGGGAGGCAGGCTCGAACTGCCGCTGTGATTGGACCCCGAGCGCGATGCGATCCAGCTGATCCCGGTGCTCGAGCGCCACGGAGATCAGCTGCGGTCGGTCGGGCTGACCTGGGGCGGGTTCATGCCGCTGCACAGCGGCGACGGTGGATGGAACGCGCCATCGTCGACGCTCAGCGCGTTTCTCAGCATCAACGGCCGACACACCGGTCTTGCCTCCGTCAACGGTCAGGGGATCGGTCAACTCTCGGCCCCGGGGGCCCGTCGCCTGCTGACCTCCCTCATGGCCGAGCCAGGCAGGCCGCGAAGGCGCGGCCTGACCGACCTGGCCGGCAACCAGCCGCCATTGCTGCTCCTTCACCTGCTGCTCAACATCCCGGCAAAGCAACGACTGTCCCTCAACCAGCCTGGGCGCTGGGGAATCGGCATCGTCGATCGGCGAAGCCAAAGCGCAGCGATCGTTTCCCTTCGAAGCCCATGGGACATCGGTGACAAGGCGCCCGAGCGCCGAGCACGATGGCGCCTGGACGCCTACGGCGCCGACACCGCAGCAGCCGACCTCGACG
>JALYZB010000484.1 GCA_030945945.1 Actinomycetota bacterium
GAGTCGTCACGGTTTCTGACCAGCCGCAAACTGGTTGCCTATCTCGGATTAGATCCCAAGGTTCGTCAGTCCGGTGAGACACCGGCGCGGTCGGGACGGATCTCCAAGCGCGGATCAGCCAGCGCGCGGTGGGCGCTGGTCAAGGCGGCGTGGAGCGTGGACAACAGCCCGGCCCGTTGCACGCGTTTTATGAGCGAACCCGCGCTCGGCGGGGTCACGGCAAGGCAATCGTAGCGACCGCCCGCAAGCTCACGGTCCTGTTCTGGTGCATGCTGACCCGCGGCGAGGACTACGCCCACCAGCGCCCCGCGCTGATCAAGAAAAAGCAGCGCCAGCTCGAGCTGACCGCCGGCGCCCCCGCACGCACCAAGCACGCCGCCGGTGTCTGGAGCACCAACCGGGCGATCCGGCACGCCGAACGCGCCCTCGCTGAGCAAGCCGAAGTGTCCTACAAGCGGATGGTCACCGACCAACAAGCCGGCGCCCCAGCCAAGAAAAGTGGGCGCGAGCGCGACACCGGAGCGCGCATAAATCAGGCCCTCAACGGGGCATAGCTGCGCGGCAGACTCAAAGCTCCCGACGTCTGCACTTCGCTACGTCAGTCACCCGCACCCACCAACAACCTAACCCCACGTCCCGACGCCGACCAGACCGGCGAGGGTCCCCGCCGCGCAAATACCGCCAGAAATCACCATGAAGCAGCCGCCGCCCGCCGAACCGACCAGCCAGGAGCCTCTCTACGCCCCCGCGCGACCGGCCCCCGATCGACAGGACCCCCGAAATCTTTGCCTGCAACCCTTGACTTTCATCGGTCGCCGAGCGCATGTCGTTCGCCACGCTTGAAATGTTGCCCATGGCTTGGCCGCCAACGAGAGGTGGCGGCGTCAACCATGATCCCTGTCACGCGAAGGAGGCGTCGGCGATCGGACGCGGGCCGGCGACTCTTAGCACTGGAACGCGCCTGTCGCACCCGGCGGCTGGTCGGCGCCCCGCACGTCCTCCCTGCCGCCGACCAGCGAAGATCGAGGCCGGCACGCGACGCTGGTGGGGGCGGATCACGAGGAGCTCCCCGAGCCGATCGTGAACCGACTCTCCGCCGCTGCGCGCCGCGCGAGGGGCGAAAGGGATCATCCTAAGGGGCGCGTTTTCCGCGCGCAAAACCGGGAGCTGCCGCCCGACGAGCAAGAGTCGCGCGGTGCAGCGGAAGCAGGTGGCTGGCCGATGATCCCCTTGCGGCACACGCTGCGGATCGGGTGAGCGCGCCGTCAGAAGCGTCAGTCCGTGTCACCGCGGATGCGCCTGTAGCGCTCATAGATCACCCGCGAGCCGAACGTCCTGGTCTCGATCAGCTCCAGCGGGACGTCCTTGGTGACCGGCGGGAGGAACGGCGTGCCGCCACCGACGAGGATCGGATTGCGGAACATGCGCAGCTCATCGACCAGGCCGAGCTTGATCGCTGTCGCGGCGAGGCCGGCGCCGCCAATCTCGACGTCGCGGTCAGTCGCGGCGAGCGCCGCGGCGACCTCCTTCGCCAACGACGCCTCGGCGAGCCGAGCATTGCCTTGGACGCTGTCAAGCGTGCGGCTGAAGACGACCTTCGGAAGCGCGCACCAGACATCGGCGAACGCGGCGTGAAGCTTTGTGTCGCGCAGCGACGGATCCGTCTCCCACCCCAGCATCGTCTCGTAGAGCTTGCGGCCGCACAGATGGCAGCCAAGCTCGCGCACCCGCGCCAGATGGAAGCGAAACAGCTCCTCGTCAGGGACAGTCCACCCGAACCCGCCGTCGCGGTCGGCGATGAAGCCATCCACCGAAACGCTCATTGAGTAGATCAGCAAGGCTTCGAACCCGTCGCCTCGGAGCGACGGACCATAGTCGTGATCAAGTTCATCATCGTGCTTGAGATCGGGCTTTTCTTCCGCTGAAAGTCTGCTCTGCCCAAAGCTGAAGACCGATCGCAACACGAAAACTCATCCGCGTAGTCGGTCCAAGCAACAGTACGGCCTTGCCAGATCCCGGAGCGAAACCCGAAGCAGACGCAGGACCGCCAGAGCCGCGCGCTCAACCCCGTCAGCAAGGCGATGTATGCAAGACCCGCCCTGTGATCTGTCCCGGGAACGGGGCGCCATACGGACGGTCCTGACGCCATGTCGACATGCCCAAGCCGACGCAAGAGCAGGAATCATCCGAGAGCTGCTCGCACCACCTACTCGTCGCCAAATCCGGGACTAGGGTCCAGCCATGCCTACGCAATCGCCAGCTTCTGCGCGACGGCACGTCCGCCCTGCTCTCGGCGATAGCGCGCGTCACCGCAGCGATCGCCCCGGGCGCGGAGCGCTCGCAGCATCCAGGGGCTGCGAGATGGCACCCCGTCGTAAGCGCGCCGCCGAGACCGGCCCTTGCCCGCGCGCGCTGGCTGCTCGCCGGACGGTAGCCAATCTAATTGGAGATGGTGAAGGGGCGCTGGGTTCAGGGTCGCTGCGCGGCGGGGCTGGTGAGGGCGGCGAGCAGCCGGCCCACCGAGTCTTCTGCGTGGTGCTGTGTAGCGAGCGCCCGGAGGGCGGGTTCGTTGCTCGGGTAGGCGTCTCGTTGGCCGGACGGGAGCGCGACAGGGAGATTGTCGACCGGCCGCACGACGGTGATAGCGGCCTGGAGGTACTCCCGGTCCGGTGCGCGTAGCGGGCGCTCACGCAGCACGCCCGCGATGTCTCCGTGGCGGCGGATCATCGCCGCTGCGGTCACGGCGCCGACGCCCTTGAGCCCGGGAAGTCCGTCGGAGGGGTCGCCGCGCAGTATCGCGAAGTCGGCGTATCGACGGCCTGGAATGGCGTACCGGCGCGTGATCTCGGTTTCGTCGATCACCGCCAGTCCTGACCGCTCCGGATACAAGACGCGCACGCGTGGATCTTGCACCAGCGCGAACAGATCCCGGTCACCGCTGGCGATCTCAACAGTCCCAGAGGCGAGCCTAGTCAGCGTGGCGATCACGTCCTCGGCTTCGTAATCGGCGACACCGAGAACGTCGATCCCGATGTGCTCAAGTAGCTGGGTGATCACCGGAAGGTCGGCGACCAGTCCGGGTGGCACCGGCTCAGAGACCCGGTGGGCCTTGTAGTCCGCGATCAGGTCCACTCGCCACTGGGGCCGCCATGCCCAGTCCTCGGCGATCACCAGCCGGCGGGGTCGGCGGTCGGCGACTAGCCGCGCCAGCCTGTCCAAGAAGCCGCCGGTCGCGTTCCCGTCAGTCCCCGAAACGCGCGCGCTGGCTAGCGCGCCGTAGTAGGCGCGAAAGATCAGGCTCGATCCATCGATCAGCAACCACTCACAAGCCATCCCCGCCATTCTGCCGCCCCCCGTTGCGCCGGCCAGGCTCGCGCCGTGCCCGCGCTCAGACAACGCAGACCGCATGGTCGACCGGATCGTGACCACCGCCGAGCGCGAACGGCTCGCAGCGACCGTCGGTCGGTATGCGGGGGATCGACTCCACGCCGGGGCCGGAAACACGCAGCAGACAGCATCCGCCACAGCGCCCGCTGAAGGAACGGAAACCATCCCTTCGCCGCAGGCAGACCCGGACGATGGCAGCCTCCCGCATCTATAGTCCGCGGCTGGACCTGAGGTTTCGGGTGCCCGTATGCGCGCGGTCCCCTGGGGTGTCCGCATGCGGACGCGCTGCTTGTCGGCGACGCGGGTTTCTTGCAGAGTGGGGGCCGCACTGTTCATCGGAGACAATGGAGGTATGAGATGAGGGCCTATCGTGGCGCCGTCACGGCTTTGGGTGAGCGTGCGCCGGGAAGGTCGTGTGGTCAGTTGCGGGTGGCGGTGCTCGCGCCTCCATGGATTCCGGTTCCGCCTTCTGGCTACGGCGGGATTGAGGCGGTGGTGGCGCTGTTGTGTGACGCGTTGGTCGAGAGGGGTCACGCTGTCACGCTGTTCGGCGCTCCGGGATCGACGTCGTCAGCGGCTGTGGTCTCGCTGCTGGATCGTCCGCACCCGGAGGCGATTGAGCGTGCGCTGTTTGAGGCTGATCATGTGGCGCGCGCGTTTGAACTGATCGATGGCGCGGCCGCGTCCGGGGATGCGTTTGATGTCGTGCACGATCATTGCGGGTTCACGGCGTTCGCGATGGCTGACCGGTTGGACACGCCGTTGGTGCATACGCTGCACGGGCCGTTTACGCCCGAGACCTACGCCTTTTATCGTTGCCATTCGCGGCGGGCCTGCGTGGTGGCGATCAGTAACGCTCAGCTCGCGCAGGGGCCGTCGAGCCTACGCGTGGCGGGCGTGGTTCCCAATCCGATCAAGGTTTCTCGGTGGCCGTTTCAGGCGCACAAGGAGGGCTATCTGTTGTGGATCGGGCGGATGACTGAGGAGAAGGGGCCCCATCGCGCGATCGCGGTCGCGCGTGAGGCGGGGCGTCGGTTGGTGATTGCCGGTCCGATTCAGCCCGGTCAGCAGCCGTTCTTTGACCGCGAGATCGCGCCGCAACTCGATGACCAGCAGATCCGCTACGTGGGCGAGGTTGGCGGCATTGCGAAGCAGCGGCTGTTTGCTGGCGCTGACGCGCTGCTGATGCCGATCCGCTGGCCGGAGCCGTTTGGCATGGTGATGATCGAAGCGATGGTGTGCGGGACCCCGGTGATCGCATTCCCGGAGGGCTCTGCAGTTGAGCTTGTCCGCAATGGCGAGACCGGCTTTTTGGTCGCCGACGAGCACGAGATGGCCGTTGCGGTAGACAACCTCGCGCAGCTGGATCCGAGGCGCTGCCGCGCCTCGGTGGCGGCGCGCTATGACATCAATATCGTGGCCGCCGCCTACGAGCAGGTGTATGCGAGCATCACGCGACCGCGCCTGTCCGCAAGCGCGCCCGAGCCGGAGCCGGTCGAGCCCTCTCTGCACGCGTCCGGCGGTAGATCGGGCAGCCGTGCCGCCGCTCGGGCCCTGGGCCAGGCCGGAAGGGCGAGTCAGCTGCCCGGAGTCGTCGGAGTGAGTTAGCGATGCCCGACGGTCTGGTCAGCATCTTGGATGGGGGGGCGTTCGTGGTTTGCGACCGGCGCGGAGACATTGATTCGATCCCTGGGCGACCCCACGGCTTGTTCGTCGATGACACGCGCTTTATCTCCCGCCTGCGGCTGACGGTTGACGAACAGCCGCCTGACGTCCTCTCGGTCGCCGACAGCGACTACTTCTCGACCGAGTTCTACCTTGTGCCGCGAGCAAAGAGCATCTATCAGAACCCCTATATCTCGGTGGTCCGTCGCCGACTGGTGAGCAAAGCGATGCAGGAAGAGCTCAGCGTGATGAGCCATCTCGAGTCCGCAACTCAGCTTGAGTTGCGCCTTGACATCGCCACCGACTTCGCCGACCTGTTCGAGGTTAAAGACGACACCGTTCGCGAGCGCGAGATCGACGTCAGTGTCGAAGACGAGGTGCTTGTCTTCAGCTACCGTCGTGAGGATTTTCATCGCGAAACGCGCGTGGCAGTCACCCTGGGCTTCGACGGGCAGGCTCGAGCGGCCGACCTAAAGCGGGCCTTCGACGGCGACTGCCTGCGTTTCCAGGTCAACCTCGCGGCCCGCGAGAGCTGGTGCGCCAGTATCACAGTCAGCACGCAATCCTGCCAGCGCGGGCGACTCAGCATTGATGCTCGCCGGCCTACGAGTGCGTACAGGCCCGCCCGCGATGCGATGCGCCGGCAGGTCGATGCCTGGCTCGCGCAGGCGCCCACGCTGGAGTGTGACTGGGATCCGCTGCCCCACATATATCGCCAGAGCCTGCTCGACCTCGCTGCGCTTCGCATCTGCGACGAGACCGTCCCTGGCCAGAGCCTGCCGGCGGCTGGGCTGCCCTGGTTCATGACTCTGTTCGGACGCGACAGCCTGATCACGAGCTATCAAGCGCTGCCCTTCTGCCCACAGCTCGCCCAGACCACGCTGCGTGTGCTCGCCGCCCGCCAAGGGCAAGCAGTCAACGACTTTCGCGACGAGCAGCCCGGCAAGATCCTGCACGAGTTGCGGCGCGGCGAGCTCACCGCCAACGGAGAGCGTCCGCACTCCCCTTACTACGGCACGGCCGACGCGACCCCGCTGTTCCTGATCTTGCTCGAAGAGACCGAGCGCTGGACAGGAGATCAGCAGCTCGCCGCCGAGCTTGAGCCCAACGCGCGCGCGGCGCTCGAGTGGATCGACCGATTCGGAGACGCCGATGGCGACGGCTACGTCGAATACGAGCGCCACAACCTACAGACCGGCCTTGAAAATCAGTGCTGGAAAGACTCCTGGAACTCGATCCTGTTTGCCGACGGCCAGCGCGCCCAGACCCCGATCGCGACCTGCGAGATCCAAGGCTATGTGTATGCCGCCAAGCTGGCGGCCGCGCGATTGGCGCGCGACTGCTGGAACGACCCCTTGCTCGCGCAGCGCCTGGAACGCCAAGCACACGAGTTGCAAACGCGGTTTGAACAAGACTTCTGGCTCGAGGACCGAAACTACTACGCCCTCGCGCTGGACCGCGACAAGCGCCCAGTCGACAGCCTAACTTCAAACATCGGCCATCTGCTGTGGAGCGCCATCGTCTCACCCCCACGCGCAGAAGCGATCCGCCGCCAGCTGATGGGCCAGCGCTTGTACTCCGGCTGGGGTGTCCGCACAATGGCCACTGACGACAGCGGTCACAACCCGATCGAGTACCACAACGGAACCGTTTGGCCGCACGACAACTCCCTCATCGCCGCCGGCCTCGCCCGCTACGGACATCGTGACGACGCCGGCCAAATCGCCCTCGCGCTGTTGTACGCCGCCTCGCGCTTTGCTAATCGCCTACCCGAGGTGTTCGCCGGTTATGACCGTAACCTCACCTACTTCCCAGTCGAGTACCCGACTGCCTCACGACCCCAGGCCTGGGCCGCCGCCGCACCACTACTCATGATCCGCACAATCCTCGGCCTCGAGTCGCGCAGCGGTCAACTCACCTCAGACCCTGCGCTGCCCGGACCCATCGGCCACCTCGCGTTGAAAGGCGTACCAGGACGATGGGGACACGCCAACACAATCGCCGGACAACGGCGGCAAGCCGACTCCGCCGAACCC
Source organism: Actinomycetota bacterium (assembly GCA_030945945.1). The sequence goes on from JALYZB010000484.1 coordinate 7,089, forward strand.
AACACCCTCGTCAATGATTAATCACACCATCCACCGACGGTTGCTCGAGCTGGCGCCGGCACGCTCAACCCAGACGCAGTCCCGCGCCCGGGCGAGGGAGCAGGGCGCGAAGCGAGCTTACGAAGTCCTGCTCACCGGCCTGGTAGCGGGCCAGCCACTTGGGTGCGGTGCGATCATCACGGAGTCCCAGAAGGCGGGGAGGGATGCTGGTCGGTACCTCAGCACCAGCGAGGGTCGCCAACCCGAGGGTCGTCAACCGCGGGACGCCCCAATTGCCGCACTTGAGAAGTCCGCCGCGCGCACCTCGCCTGCGCTCTTGCCTATGCACGTGCCGGGACGGAGCCGAGTCTCCGGCGCGATCGCTATCGCGTGAATCCGAGCGCCGTGGGCGTCCGCCGACGCCAGTCCGTCAGAAGAAGCGGCTGGGCGATCGCTATTGCGTCAGCACCGACGCGCAGCCGACAAGTGCTTCGGCGCGACGACGCGATTGTGGCGCCGTGGACGACGGCGGCCGTCGCAGACTTGCGCTTCGTTAAACCGCTGAGACAGTCAGAGAGCTCGCTATGAAGGGATTGCCGGCGCTGAGATCTGCAGCGGAGGTCGACGACGTCCCGCAAAGCCGCGCTCGGCGGCCGAGTCCGGAGCGCAGGCTTTCGCGCACGGACCCGCTGGCTCGCCGTGCACTTGGCGCTGTCTTGCTCAGTCCTGATCAGACGGAGTCCGCGAAGCGTTAGCAGTTGCGGCGATCGCGTCGGCGACTGCTGTCGCGCCTGCTGTGCCGAGCGTGATTGTGTAGTGGTTGACATCCGAGATCAGAGCGGCCTGCCTGCGACCGGGGTCCTGCTGAGCCCAGGCATGCGCGAGCTCGAACGGCTGCATCGGGTTGGGGTCATCGAGTAGGCCCCTGGGGGCGCACAGCAGCTTGGCGCTCACGGTCAGGCTGTGTGCCGCGCCCTCAGCGAGCAGCAGCTCGCTGGCGTCTGCACGGACTGCCTCTTCCAGCACCGAGGAGCGCATCTGCGGCTCGGCTCCCACGAGGTCGTGATCGGCGTAGGCGACCACGTCCTCGTCGGCGACGTCGCTGTTGCTGAGTGCCGGATGCGCGCGCCACCAGTCCCGGTAGGCGTCGCGGTCAGGGAAGCGGAGTTTCAGGCGCGCCATCGCCGGCCCGAGGAAGGCGTCAACGAACGCCTGCGGATCGACTCCGTCGGTGCCGGGGATGGCAAGCCCGCCGTCTACGAGCACGAGGGCATGCACGCGCTCGGGGTGAGAGACGGCAAGGCGGGCCACGATGTAGGCGCCAAGCGAGTGTCCAACGAGCACCGCGCGATCCAGACCGAGGGCGTCAAGGACGGCCAGTGTGTCGTGCACGTGGACATCGATCCCGTACGGTCCGGGAAGGTTGTTGCTACGGCCCCGGCCGCGGATGTCGGGTGCTACCAGCGCGACCCGGTCTCCCAGCGCCCGTGCGACCGCCGTCCACGAGTAGCTGCTGCCGGTGATCCCGTGCACAGCGACCACCACTGGCATCTCGACCAGCGGGCCGAAGCGGAAGATCGACAGCCGGCCACCGTCGACATCGACGAGCCTCCGGTTGATTTCGACCGGCTCGGGCATGACTGCACCAAGCCTAACCGCGCACGCCCAGATCGCACAGGGCGATCAACGCCGGCGTACCCATCCGCACCCGCTGGCGAGGCGCGCCCGGTCCACCCCTCCGTTCCCGAGACTGCGGCAATCCGAGAGCAGGGCGCGGTCG